>CANMPY010000097.1 GCA_947499775.1 Bacteroidota bacterium
AAGGGAATTACAATAGGTCTTCTTTTTGGCATCTTCTACACCTTACGTCATAGTTATCGTAATTCACATCACATGAAAAAAACTACAACAAATGAAAAGGGACAGGAAGTGCATCATCTTGTTTTAGCTGAAGAAGTTTCATTTTTTAATAAAGCAAGTGTTATTCAAACGTTAGATGCTATACCTAAAAACTCAAAAGTTATTATTGACTGCTCAAAATCTAAATCAATTAGTTATGATGTAATAGAACTCATAATTAATTACGAGAGCAATGCCAAAACAAAAAATATTATCGTTGAGAAAATCAATTTTATAGAGCCTTCTTAATCTACTAACAATTAAAAAACAAACAAAATGAAAACATTAACCAAAGAAATGCAGGAAGCCATAACCCCATCAATGGCATTAGACTTATTAAAGAAGGGAAACGAAAGATTTGTAAGCAACCTGAAAATAAACCGCAACCTTTTACAGCAAGCAAACGAAACATCAAACGGGCAACATCCTTTTGCGGTTATTCTCAGTTGCATTGACAGTCGTACATCTGCCGAACTCATTTTTGACCAAGGGTTAGGAGATGTTTTCAGTATCCGTATTGCAGGAAATATCCTTAACGAGGATATTTTAGGCAGTATGGAATTTGGCTGCAAATTGGCAGGTTCAAAAATCATTGTGGTGTTAGGACACACAAAATGCGGAGCAGTAAAAGGTGCTTGTGACCATGTGGAAATGGGCAACCTCACAGCCCTGCTTTCTAAAATAAGACCAGCCGTTGACGATGAAACAACAACAACTGAAAGCCGCAATTCCAACAACGCTGTTTTTGTAGAAAACGTTGCTGCTATTAATGTTAAGCGGACAGTTAAGTCAATTATGGAACGCAGCCCTATCCTGAAAGAATTGATAGAAAGCGGACAAATAGGAATTACAGGCGGAACACACGATATAACAACAGGACAAGTAACATTTTTTCCGGAAACAATTATCGTAACATCAGAGTGAAAAATGAATAGAGTCAAAAATAAAGAAAGACAAAAATAATAGCAAAGCGAAAAAGAATTGAAGAAGTAACCACACGTACCCCTTAGTAAAATTCCAATGGAATATCAAATTATAATTTCACTCGCAACCCTGATAGCTTTAGAAATTGTTCTTGGAATAGACAATGTGATTTTCATTTCAATTTTAGCTAACCGCCTGCCCGAAAATCAACAAAAAAAGGCACGACTATATGGTTTAATAATGGCTATGGTTTTGCGGTTGGCATTATTGGCAAGTGTGGTATGGATAATGAAATTAGATGCCGATTTATTTACCTTGTTCAATCAGGGTATCTCCATCAAAGATTTGATATTGATAGCGGGGGGCTTGTTCTTATTATATAAAAGTTCTGCCGAAATATACCATAAGGTGGAAGGTGAACAAGGCAACCAATTTAAAAATATCAAGGCAGTTACATTTGCTCAGGTAATTTTTCAGATACTAATAATGGATATGGTATTTTCAATTGATAGCATTATCACAGCTATAGGAATGGTAAAAGAAATTTGGATAATGTATGTTGCCATTATTGTTACGGTATTATTAATGCTTGTAGCCGCAGAACCAATCAGCAATTTTGTAAACAAACACCCTTCATTTAAAATGCTGGCACTTTCGTTTTTATTGCTCATTGGTTTTGCCTTGGTAAGCGAAGGTTTTGGAGTAGAAATTCCAAAAGGATACATTTATTTTTCAATGGCGTTTTCAATGATGGTAAGTGTGTTTCAAATGAGAGCACTTAAAAACAATAATCAGGTTATAAAACATGAGCACTATAAAGAAGGAGAAGATAAATTGTCAAAAAATATGTTGTAACAACAGGAATTTTCTTAAAGCAAGAAATGCCTTTTACATTATTTTGTTTTTAATGAATGCTCCTGCATTTTCTCAATCCCCATCAGGCACAACAGGCAGTTGGTTAATGTTTTTCAATCAAACCCGTTTGCACAACAAATGGAGCGTACATACAGATGCCCAATACCGCAGCTTTGAAATAATACCCAACACCGAACAATTGCTTTTGCGTGCAGGGCTGAATTATCATATAAACAATAACTATTCAATAAGCACAGGATACGCTAATATTTCAAACTTTCACTTTGATAAAGAGCAAATTCCGGGTATTCAGGTTTGCGAAAATCGTATATGGCAGCAGTTTTTAATGAAAAATAATTTAGGTCATGTAAATTTTGAACACCGTTATCGCCTTGAACAACGCTGGTTGCAGTCTAATAGTGGCGATAAATATCTGAACAGAATACGATACCTTATAAGAGCCACCATTCCGCTCAACAAAAAAACAATTAAAAGAAATACTGTTTTTTTAACTTTTTACGATGAACTCTTTATTCATTTTTCATCTACTCCGTTTGACCGGAACCGATTATACGGAGCTATCGGCTACCAGTTTTCACCAAACTTAAATGTTCAACTTGGATACCTTGCTCAAACAGTGAACATCACAACCAAACACTATTTGCAGACAGCCGTTTTTTACAACCTTGATTTTCAGAAAAAGAAGATGTGATTTTTCCTGTTCTTGCCCAAACTTAAAAATGATTAAAACTTCATAACACCATGCCTAAAGATCCATCAATAAAATCAGTTCTCATCATTGGCAGTGGGCCAATAATAATAGGTCAAGCTTGTGAGTTTGATTATTCCGGGTCACAAGCATCCAGGTCTTTGAGAGAAGAAGGAATTGAAGTTTCCCTCATCAATTCCAACCCGGCCACTATCATGACGGATAAAATTACTGCCGATCACATTTATCTGTGGCCATTAACAACCGAATCAATTATAAAAATTCTTGAAGAAAGAAAAATTGATGCTGTATTACCGTCAATGGGCGGGCAAACCGCACTTAATCTTGCAATTAAATGTAGTGAAACAGGCATCTGGGAAAAATACGGTGTACGAATGATCGGAGTGGATGTAAACGCAATAAAAATTACAGAGGACAGGGAATTGTTCCGCAAAAAAATGGAAGAAATTGGTGTTGGGATGGCTCCGTCAAAAATTGCCAGATCTTTTCTTGAAGGGAAAGAAAATGCTCAGGAATTTGGATTCCCTTTAGTAATAAGGCCATCCTTTACACTTGGCGGAACAGGAGGGGCTGTTGTAAATAAAAAGGAAGAGTTTGAGGCCTGTTTAACAAGAGGATTGCACGCATCCCCCATTCACGAAGTTTTGATTGACAAAGCTGTAGTAGGATGGAAAGAATATGAACTTGAGCTTATGCGGGATAGTAACGACAATGTGACAATTATTTGCTCCATTGAAAATTTTGACCCGATGGGCATTCATACGGGGGATTCCATTACAGTAGCCCCTGCAATGACATTATCGGATACCACCTTTCAAAAAATGCGTTCTTTGGCTATTCTGATGATCCGCTCCATTGGGAATTTTGCAGGGGGATGCAATGTGCAGTTTGCAGTTAGTCCCGATGAAAAAGAAGAGATCATAGCCATTGAAATTAATCCAAGGGTTTCCCGTTCATCTGCCCTGGCAAGTAAAGCTACAGGATACCCAATAGCTAAAATTGCGGCAAAATTGGCTATCGGCTATCATTTGGATGAGTTAAAAAATCCAATTACTCAAACCACATCAGCATTTTTTGAACCTGCCTTGGATTATGTAATTGTTAAAATACCACGTTGGAATTTCGATAAATTTAAAGGTGCAAATAAGCGTCTTGGCTTCCAGATGAAATCCGTAGGTGAAGCAATGGGTATTGGCCGTTGTTTTCAGGAAGCATTACAAAAAGCATGTCAATCATTAGAAATTAAACGCAATGGGTTAGGTGCAGATGGCAAAGAACTAACTAACCAACAAGCAATTCTTTATAGTTTGGAGCATCCAAGCTGGAATCGCCTATTTCACATCTATGATGCCTTCCGATTAGGCATTCCAATTACCACCATCCACAAGTTAACCCTTATTGACAATTGGTTTTTAAACCAAATAGAGGAACTGATTTTACATGAGCGCAAAATAGAAAATTTCACCCTTGAAACCCTTCCCCGCCATCTATTATATGAAGCCAAACAAAAAGGATATGCCGACAGGCAGATAGCCCATCTTCTTAACTGTCTTGAAAGTGAAGTATATAATAAAAGAACAGAGTTGGGAATAAAGCGAGTGTATAAAATGGTGGATACCTGTGCCGCAGAATTTGAAGCCAAAACACCTTATTTCTACTCCACCTTTGAAGATGAGAATGAGGCCATGCCTACCGCTCGAAAAAAAATTGTTGTACTTGGTTCAGGCCCCAACCGGATAGGACAAGGTATTGAATTTGATTATTCCTGTGTTCATGGAGTGCTTGCCGCAAAGGAATGTGGTTATGAAACGATTATGATTAACTGCAATCCTGAAACGGTTTCAACCGATTTCACTACTGCCGATCGTTTGTATTTTGAACCTGTATTTTGGGAACATATTTACGACATCATTAAAAATGAAAACCCCGAGGGGGTTATAGTACAGTTGGGTGGTCAAACTGCCCTCAAGCTGGCAGAAAAACTTCACCGCTATGGTATAAAAATTATCGGTACTACTTATGAGGCCTTAGATGTAGCAGAAGACCGCGGAAGATTTTCTTCTTTGCTAAAAACACTGCATATACCTTATCCCGATTTTGATGTAGCACAAAATGCAGAACAGGCCATTGAAATATCTAAGAAACTCGGCTTTCCGCTTTTGGTACGACCTTCTTATGTTTTAGGTGGCCAAAGCATGAAAATTGTTATTAATGAGGGAGAATTAGAGCAACATGTAATAAATGTTGTCAATGATTATCCCGGTAACAAAGTTTTAATTGACCATTTTCTTGAAAATGCCATCGAAGCGGAGGCGGATGCAATTTGTGATGGGGAAGATGTTTATATTATTGGAATAATGGAACACATAGAACCTGCCGGAATTCATTCAGGCGATTCTTATGCAGTACTCCCTCCTTTTGATTTAAGCGAAAATGTAATACTACAAATTGAGCAACATACAAGAACTATAGCCCTTGCATTGAATACTTTAGGATTAATCAATATTCAGTTTGCAATTAAGGATGAAAAAGTATTTGTAATTGAAGCTAACCCACGAGCATCCCGTACAGTCCCTTTTATCGCTAAAGCATATGATGAACCCTATGTTAATTATGCAACGAAAGTAATGTTGGGGCATAACAAATTAAAAGATTTTAAATTTTCGCCCCGCAAAAAAGGATATGCCATAAAAGTTCCGGTTTTCTCTCACAATAAATTTCCGGAAATCAATAAGGAACTCGGACCTGAAATGAAATCAACCGGGGAAGCAATCCATTTCATTGATTCATTGCAGGATGAATTCTTTTTGAACATATACTCAGAACGAAATCTTTATTTAAGTAAATGAAGTTTAATTATCAAAATTCTTATTGACGATGAAAGTCCTGTTGATTACGACAACCCATTATTTATAGTTAATCCTTCATAGAAAAAAATATGTTTAAGAAAATATTAATAGCTAACCGGGGGGAAATTGCTTTAAGAGTAATTCGTACCTGCAAAGAAATGGGAATAAAAACGGTAGCCGTTTATTCTACTGCTGATAGAGAGAGTTTACACGTAAAATTTGCTGATGAAGCAGTGTGTATCGGTCCTCCTCCAAGTAAAGAATCATACTTGAATATTCCAAGAATAATGGCTGCAATAGAAATAACAAATGCAGATGCAGTGCATCCGGGCTATGGCTTTCTTTCAGAAAACGAAAAATTTGCGGAAATATGTTTGCAACACGGCGTAAAATTTATTGGACCAACTCCTGATCATCTCCGAAAAATGGGTGATAAAATAACAGCAAAAGAAACCATGATAAAAGCCGGAGTTCCTGTAATTCCGGGTTCAGAAGGGTTATTACAGAATATAGATGAAGCAAAAAAAATTGCAATTGAAACAGGTTATCCGGTTATATTGAAAGCCACCGCAGGTGGGGGTGGAAAAGGAATGCGAATTGTATGGGACGAAAGTGAAATACAAAAGGCTTGGGAATCAGCAAAAATGGAAGCGCAGGCATCTTTTGGTAACGATGGAATGTATATGGAAAAATACATTGAAGAACCCCGACATATTGAAATTCAAGTAGCCGGAGATCAATATGGAAACGCTTGTCACTTATCAGAAAGGGACTGCTCAATTCAAAGGAGACATCAAAAACTGGTAGAAGAATCTCCTTCGCCATTTATGACAAAAGTACTTCGAAAAAAAATGGGTGAAGCTGCTGTTAAAGCTTGTACAAATATAAAATATGAAGGCGTTGGTACCATTGAATTTTTGGTTGACAAATATCGCAATTTCTATTTTATGGAAATGAATACACGTATACAGGTAGAGCATACAGTAACGGAAGAAGTAATTAATTACGATTTGATACAAGAGCAAATAAAGATTGCAGCGGGTATTGCTATCTCCGGTAAAAATTATTTTCCAAAGCTTCATGCCATAGAGTGCAGGATTAATGCAGAAGATCCATTTCAAAATTTCCGACCATCTCCAGGAAAAATAACCAACCTGCACACACCTGGTGGTCATGGCATACGTGTTGATTCACACATATACTCTGGATATACGATTCCACCCAACTATGATTCAATGGTTGCTAAACTCATAACTGTTGCTCAAACCAGAGAAGAAGCTATTAATAAAATGCACAGGGCATTGAGCGAATATGTTATTGAAGGTGTAAAAACAACTATTCCATTTCATATCAAACTGATGGAGAACGAGCAGTTCAAAAAGGGCAATTTTACAACAAAATTCATGGACGATTTTATATACTGATGAAAACCGTTGATTGTAC
>CANMPY010000098.1 GCA_947499775.1 Bacteroidota bacterium
AATACTGTCCTTGGTCGGACAAACACCATCAGTAGCCGTTACCCAATGTATGCCTCCGGCTGGTGTGCCATTTTTTCGAATACCTGGTGTTGTAGTCGCATCCCACCACGAGAATGATTTAAACCCATATTTTGCGACATTTAAATCAACCGTTTGGTTAACACAAAGAATAGTATCCCGACCCAAATTTATTTTTACAGGTTTTTGGAATGTAACTTTAATGGTATCGCTTGTTTTACAAACTTTTTTAGGTAAGTCACGCAAATCAACATAATATTTGCCTGTAGTTGTTATTGGATATAAATAATTTTTTACCGTACCCATCCATGTGTATTCAATGTTATTTAATACCGATGAAATAGCGTTAAACGTAACGCCTTCGCAAAGTGTAGTATCATTGCCCAAAGCAAACGCTGGTATGCTATAGGTTGCAAAATCGATGGTATCATAAAAATAACAGGTCCCGTTATAAACCGTAACCCATTGTTTTCCTGCATTTTTAACTACTAAAGTTGAAAGGGTTGAATTATCTTTCCATAGCCATGATTTAGCACCGTTGAGTGCTGCATTTATAGTGTACTGACCACCCTGACAAAAGGAGGTATCTTTGCCTAAATTAAATGAAGATTTTGTTTGAAATGCAACATCAATTGTATCCATCTTGCTAAAGCACATGGTGTCTTTTACCATGGCCCAATATTTTCCTGTCGTATATACTTTTAACGTTGAATCAGTGCTAAATGTATTCCACAAATACAATTTAGATGTATTGGTTTTGGCATTTAACATAATGCTATCGCCTTTGCATAAAAGGGTATCGTTTCCTAAATCTAAAACGGGCAATTCTCGAACTTTGACTAACATGGTATCGTAAGTATAACAATTCCAATTTCTGGCACGCGCCCAAACCATACCTGAATCTTTTATAAAAGCGCTAGCTGTTGTATCGCCTAAACTCCATAGGTATTTTTGCCCATCGGATGCCGTGCGTTGAATAACATCATTTTTGCAAATTAAGGTGTCGTTACCTATCGAAAACTTAGGATATTTTATTACATTCACATAAAAAGAATCCCTTCCTGTACATCCACCAACTTTAGCATCGAGCCAAACCCATTCCGTTTTGGTGGCACTGTAGGCCGGCACAGTATTACCATTGTTCCATAAATACGTAGCATTGGTTATACTCACTACTTTATTGGCTTCCTGCCCATCACAAATTATGGTATCGTTTCCTAATTTGACGATTGGATTTGCAAATATGGTTAATTTTTTACGTGCCGTATCTGAATAACAATCTGGACTACTTGTTTTCCTGTAAAATTGCACAAAAACACTAAAGGTTGAAGGACTCGAAAATTTGTGGTATACGTTAAACCCCTTGGCTTTGTTTTTGGTGCCAGTACTTGGGTCACCAAAATTCCAAACCGCAGAATCTACCCCAGCAGAGTCAGAAACAAATAATTTTGTTAATGAATTCTCACATAAATTAGCCGCGCTGCTTCCCCAGTCAAACTCCGATTTATTAAAAAATGAATTGATAAAGGTTGGGATCCCCCAAGCCGAAGTTCGGCCGGCACCTAAGTTGATAGCAGCATCCAAAAAACTGCAAGCAGAACCTTGACAATTTGGTTTCTGAATGCATGAAATGGTAGACGACCCCGAGCTTATTCTTCCTCGTGCTAAATAAATTTTTCCATCTAAACCAAGCTGCATTGCACCGCCCGAAAACGTTGTAAATGTGTTTACCACTTTAACACAACTGCCTCCTATAGCTGCAGCATTGCCTGCAAACATGTCTAATTGCCATAATCCATCATTGCCATCGCTCGAACCCACAATATAGGAAGGAATGTAAAAGCTAACATAAAGGTATCGTCCATTAGGCGAAAGTTCCATGCCGTATAAACTGCTTATATTACCAACCCCTGTTTTAATATTGGTTTTATCAATAATTTGAGGATTCGATAATTGGCCAGTTAAATTATCAAAGTCATATATTTCAATACGTCCTGCATTGTTCACATAAGCATTAGCTCCGTTTTGTTGGCCAGCTATTAAGGCTATTAATTTTGTACCATCCGGTGTAAATTTCATATACCCTTTGCTATATCCCCTTGCATTGGCTCCTGATCTGTTCCAAACTGGGCCTATTGAAGAAATTACCGGACTACCTAAACCTAAAGCGTTCAATTTATAAGCATAAAATTTATTATTATCACCCGTATGGGTCATAATCCAAGTATCTACTTTATTAGCATGTTTTATTGCACATACTTTTTCGGCCACATAGGTACTTGTGGTGGCCAAAGTAAGTAAGGGCTGATTTTTGGCAACTACTTGACCTGCTCCAGCATTGAGTGCGGTATCGACAATTGAATACTGAAATCCATCGTTTCCCCACTCATCATCTACTGTAAAAACCCAATAACGGTTTGAACGTACCGGTTGTTGAACAATAATTGCGCTTTGGGTTGAATTACTCGAACCTTTTAAGCCTGTGCCGCCTGTCATGGTGCCATGCGTTTTGGTATAAACCGTTACCCCATCGGTATAAAAAAGTAGTTTTCCTTTAGAGTTGGAAATGGTTGCAACGCCATCTAGGGTATTCACCAATCCGTTGCTTTGCACCACCGGAGCATTATTAGTTCCATTAAAAGCGATGCCTGCCCTATACCCAAAATACCACCAAGTGGCTTCTTTTTGAGCAAATAAATTAAGGGTAATTGTAGTAAAAAAAATTAGAATTAATCCTTTTTTCATGAGTACATATAATGGTCGAAAATAATAATTAATATTTTACCAAACAAGTAGTTACTCTATTATGACCTGATAAGGAACTCGTGCCTGAATCCCGGATGATTTCGATAAGGATTCTATGGTTTTATGTAGGGAATAGTATGCTCCGAATTCGGATTCTAAAAGTGATTTAACTTGCTCATCACCAGTTAATAGTGACAATATCTCCTCCCATTGACTCTTAGGCTGAGGGTATTCCACAATTCTACAATCTGTTAATTTTGATTTGTATTTTGCAATTTCAATCGCTTTTGACATACCACCTATCACATCTACCAAGTTTATACCCTTACCTTGCTCTCCGGTCCAAACTCTGCCTTGACCAATAGAATCAACCCATTGCTTCGACATTTGCCTTCCTTCGGAAACTCGTGTCACAAATTTGTCATAAATTTTTTCAACTAAATTTTGGATAATTTGATGTTCGTTCGTATTTAAGGGTCTATCGAATCTCCCGAAGTCCGAAAATTCACCAGTTTTAACATAATCGTGTGTAATGCCAAGCTTGTCGTTTAACAATTTTTGAAGATTAGGTACGAGTCCAAAAACGCCTATGCTACCAGTAAGTGTATAAGGCTGAGCAACAATGGTATCGGCGGGTGAAGCTATATAATAACCTCCAGAGGCAGCAACCTCAGCCATCGAAACTATAAGCGGTTTGGTGGCTTTTAATAAATTTAATTCTCGCCAAATAATATCGCTAGCTTGAGCACTTCCACCTGGCGAATTAATTCGAAGCACAATGGCTTTCACTTTTTCGTCTTCTCTAAGCTTTCTAATAAGTTCTGAAAAGGTTTCACTTCCAATCTGCCCCTTTTCTCCTTTTCCCATTACAATTTCTCCATCGGCATATACAACCGCTATTTTACCTGCACCATGTCCTTTGTTTGCGGTAAATGTTTTTCGGTATTTATCTAATGATATGAATGCAATATCTTTAGCTTTCTTATCTTTTAAACCAAGCTTATTTTTTATTACTTCCAAAACTTGATCCTTATAACATAGCTTATCAATTAAACCACATTTTACTGCCTCTTCATTTGATTGGGTTATCCATTTATCAGCAATTTCGTTTACCCTTTCAGGTGTCAAATTTCTACTTTGGCCAATTTTTGTACTTAAATTATTCATGATGGAATTCAAATATGCATCAATTTGAATTCGGTTTTCAGGACTAAGTTTATCTAAAATAAAGGGCTCAACGGCACCTTTAAATTTACCATGACGGATAACTTGCATTTCGACACCTAATTTTTCGAGCGCATTTTTAAAAAACGTCACATTGGCCGAAAGCCCATTGAACAGCACTTCGCCTTCTGGATTTAGATAAATTTGATCGGCCACCGAAGCCAAGTAATATGTGTTTTCGTAGTAATAATCAGCATAAGCAATCACGAATTTCTTCGATTTTTTGAAGTCAATTATGGCTTCTCGTATTTCTTCGATTTTTGCAAAACCAGCACCTATAAAATTCAGATCCAAAAAAATACCTTTAATATTTTTGTCGGTCTTCGCATTGCTAATCGATGCCAAAATTTCATTAAGTCCTGTTGCTTTTCCAATATTTGGTGATGCTCCGCCAAAGAAATTAAATGGCTTTTCAATATCTTGGTCGTCGATTGTATAATTGAAGGACAATTTTAAAACTGAATTCGTTTCTATTACCACCTCATCTTTTTCGGTAACACTTACAATAACCCCTGCAATACAAATGGCAAAGAGTATAAAAAGAAGGATATAGGCTGTAATAGAGGCAAATACGTATTTGAAAAATTGTTTCATGGTGATTGAATTAGAAAATTAATGTAAGTAATAAAATTAGGTGTATGCGAAGTAACTACTGCAATACAGTAGTGGAATTTCCAATTCGTTTAATCACAAGATTATTTCGGTAAAATTGTGTTTCGAACATTTTTTCCTTTTATGCTTAGTCGCCCTATTTTCAATTTAAGGTTTAAAAACTTTTAGAGAAAGGAAATCGCGTTTTATGGATAATTCCTCTCCTAAATGTTTCAATAAGAATAACGGAGTGTAAGATAAAAATTGCGACCCGGGGCATTAATACCGGATGCAAATACGCGATATTGGGTATCTAATATATTTTCGACCCCTCCTTGTATGCGAATATTTTTAGGAAGTTTATAGGATAATCGAAGCGTAATGTTCATCCAAGCAGGGAGTCCGTCGTGTGGCGCATATTGTGCGTTATCTTCCCCATTTTGAGCGTAATATTTTGCCTCCTTTTTGCCATTATAAAGTACAATTCCTTCGGCAGTTAACTTTGATGTAGAATAACTATATCCTAAATTGGCTATCAAAGGTGGGATATGATCCAAAGGCATATTATTTACCCCCGAAGTAACAATGCCTCTTGTGTATGAAATATTTCCATAAAGCTGAGATCGATCCGATAAATTGGCATTTACACTCATTGTAAACCCATAGAGAATTGCCTTCCCCGCATTTTGATTCATGTACACCTTGCTCATTTCGCCATCATACATAACAGAATCTTTTCCATTTAGCATTCCCACACCTGAAGTGATAAAGTCGTTAAAAAAAGTATGCCAAATCGAGCTTTCTATTCGAATGGTTTTTTTAGGTTTATAGCTTATTCCGAGTTCATTGGTTAGTGTTTTTTCAGGTTTGAGGTGTGCATTTGGAACAATAACATTTCCACGTGAGGTTTCGAAAACTTTTGACAAATCATCAATATTTGGCACTCTATATCCTGTTGAAATAAGATAAGACAGTTTTAAGTTTTTTAGTGGATTATAAATTATTCCCGAATAGGCCGATTTTGTGATATTGTTTTGAGCTACAGACGTAACCGGCAAATTAAAAAATGAATTGTCCTTAATATCCGATTTAAGTCTTGAAATACCAACTCTACCCCCAATATTAACCGTCATGCGCTTGGATGGAATATTCAATAAATGCGTAAAGTATATGGCATTATGGCTTAGTATATTGTTGCCATTTGGATAGCGCGAATCCAATGGTTTTTGTATTGACGACAATGTGCTTATTGTAAAGGCAGTTGATTTCAATGAATTATATTGACCATCGAATCCAATTCTAATTTCGGCTCGTTTTCTTTTTTTTAGTGCATCAATTGTATAGCCCAATACCGTTACATCTTCCATCCGCGTATTTAAATTACTGTCTTCAAATTTTCGAGTTACTCTGCTTTCCTGAATCTTTTGACGGCTAAGGCCAAGATGAATTCTATCAAAACCTAATTTTTGTTTTAAACTAAGATCATAAGCTGCTAAATAACGTGTTTGGGGCCCATAATACCATTCCGAATAAACTGGTTTTTGTTTAGAATTCACATCAGTTAATCGATCATATCTTCTGATATTATTAGAATTAGAATATTGAAAATTTAGGAGATGTTCGCTATTGGGATTTGATTTAATCAAGAATTTTTGCATTAAATCCATCTGATCATACCCACTTGGGGTTTGCAAAAATTTATTTTCATTGTTTACGATGGTGTCATTCCCTATTCTGTTTTGCACATACGTGTACCTCATGCCATATAAAGAATCTGAAAAAATATTTTTGGACTTTCCCATCATCAAATCGCCAAATTTGTTATAGGTAATAGAACTTAAACTGGCAAATTTTTTAAACCCGCAATTGAAGTTTAGCGATGTCGATTGCCCTGAGTTGACCGAGGCAAAACGTTGCATCGCATTGATGCTCAACATTTTTTTATTTTCTAAATCTAGCCTAGGCTTTTTAGTTACAAAGTGAATGACACCACCCAAGGCATCACTTCCGTAAACGGTTGATGATGGCCCAAAAAACAGTTCTACCCTATCTATTATACTTGGATCAAGCGTTATTATATTTTGAAGATGACCACCTCTATAGATCAAGTTATTCATTCTTACGCCATCCACAACCAATAATATTCTATTAGATTCGAATCCTCTAACAATAGGACTACCTCCTCCTTGCTGGCTTTTTTGAACAAGGATTTGTCCAGTATTTGCCATAATATCAGCACTGGTTTGGGG
>CANMPY010000099.1 GCA_947499775.1 Bacteroidota bacterium
ATTTATAACTTATTAAGTTCGCGAATATAGTAATAAAATGTTAGAATGGCAATGGATTAGCAAAAGATTCCTGATGGCTCAAAAGTGGAGCTTCGTATTATTGACATGCTTTATAGGCATTGCAACGGCGGCAATATGCATTACGGAATATGGTTATTTTAATATATGGTTTAGCAGGCACTACCACCCTTCGCTTGGTTATTTTTTAAAGTATTATACGCATTTTGGTGAAGAATGGGTATTGGCTACACTTGGCCTAATATTGGTAATAATTCTAAAGAATAAAACCTTCGCTGTACGGATTTCGGCAGCTCTAATAATCAATTCATTGATCACAATAGCTTTGAAATATTTGGTTTTTAATCAAAATCGGCCAAAATTAGTGCTCCAAGATTTTCATTTAATATTTACACAGGGGGTGGCTATTAATGAATATAACAGCTTTCCTTCGGGGCATACTTCGGCCGCTTTTGCTATGGCCCTTACGTTATCGTTTTGGTTTGCTAACCCCAAACTTTCTATATTCGTTTTACTCATGGCTATAGGTGTTGGCTTGAGCCGTATCTATTTGCAACAACACTTTATTGAAGATATTGTTGGGGGTGCAATAGTTGGACTATTAGCGGCATGTTTGGCCGCAGGATTAACGTGGAATACTAAAATTGAACCTCAGATTACATGTTAAAAAAATACCCTCACCTTATAATTTCCGCATTTGCACTTTTATTATTTATACCCTTTTTAGGATCAGTACATTTATTCGATTGGGACGAAATAAACTTTGCTGAAGCTGCCCGTGAAATGATTTTAACCAGCAACTATAGTAGAGTGCAAATAAATTTTGAACCCTTTTGGGAAAAGCCACCCTTGTTTTTTTGGATACAAGTGGGATGCATGAAACTTTTTGGTATCAATGCGTTTGCAGCTAGGCTTCCTAATGCTATTTGCGGGCTATTTACACTTAATATTTTATTCTTTTACGGCAAACGACTATTTAATACCAAAATAGCATGGTGGTGGGTATTGCTATTTGTAGGTTCATTTACGCCACACTTTTATTTTAAAAGTGGCATCATCGACCCATGGTTTAATCTATTCATCTTTTTAGCCATAATACAGCTCTATTTTGGTGCTAGCAAAAACAAAATCATCAATTTTGCACTTAGCGGACTATTCTTAGGATTAGCCCTTCTTACCAAAGGCCCAGTAGCTATTTTAATTGTTGGGTTATGCGGATTGGTTTATTTAATAGTCAATAAATTTAAACCTTTTTTCAACTTCTTTGATTTAGCGGTACTAACGGGTACCATGCTCATACTTCCGTTGCTTTGGTTTTTGCCCGATTGGCTAGCTAATGGGTTTTGGTTTACACGTGAATTTTTAAGGTATCAAGCTGATTTATTTTTACACCCCGTAGCATCACATGGGCAACCATGGTTCTATCATCCTGTGGTGCTTTTAATTGGTTGCTTTCCAGCTGCCATTCTTGCATTGCCATATATTTTCAGAACCAAAAATTCAACAAAAGAGCCTTTTGTGAAATGGATGAAAATTATGTTTTGGGTAGTATTGATTTTGTTTTCAATGGTAACCACAAAAATTGTTCATTACTCGTCGCTGTGTTATTTACCATTAACGTTTTTAGGAGCTTGGGGTTTGTATCAATCCAATGGATTTTTAAAGCTTTGGCAGAAAATACTAATTGGGCTTGTTGGCTTTATCTACAGCTTTATTTTTTTATTAATCCCGTTAATTACCTCAAACTCGAGGCTTAAAAACTATGCCTTATCCATAATCGAAGATAATTTTACAAAAGAAAATATTTTAACGCCAACCCCTTGGTTGGGTTGGGAATGGCTTTTTGGATTACTCTTTTTAGCAATTCTTATTATTGGTTTTAGTTACAATAAAGTTAACGGAAAAGGTATAAAAATTTGGCTAACCTGCAATGCTCTGTTTTTATTAGGGATGGGTATTTTTTTAGTCCCTAAAGTGGAGAACCATGTTCAGGGAAGTATTATAAATTTTTATAAAGGCCTGCAAGGAAAAGACATTTATATTGAAACTGTTGGTTTTAAAAGCTATGCCCATTACTATTATACCCAAAAAAGCAACCCAAAAAAATCAGACGAACTCTACAAAGAAACCTTCAAATATTGCGCACAACAGGGTATTGACACCATTGGTCAGTTAAGCGAAAGCCAGCGTGGACAAGTAAATAGCTTTAAGAAACAGTGGTTTTTGAAAGGTGATATTGATAAGCCGGTATATTTGGTTTATAAAATTAACCATATTGAAGAAATGGATACCAACCGACTATTTAAGCTAGTGATGAATAAAGGCGGGTATAAAGTATTTAGAAGGGAGAAATAGAAAGGCAAGATTATTTCTTACCTTTTTAAAGTTTCAATATTAAAAAAACGTTAATTAACAATAAATAATTTCAATCTTTTTGATGAACCTAAATCTATTAAAGCGCTATAAATTCCATTAGGCAATTGGGATACATCAATTTTAGTGGTCTTCGCATTTGTATTATTAATACGCAATACTTCCTTCCCAATGTTGTCATAAATGCTAATACTTTTAATTAATTGGCTGGCTGTAATTATTATTGCATTATCAGCGGGGTTTGGCAAAAGCGAAATGACTAACTTATTAACTTCTTTAAACTTTTCAGAATATTTTTGAACAAAGGCACCTCCGCTTTGATATATTTCTTGAGATTCAAAACTTCTGTGACAGCTATAAATACTATCTATTTCATATTCGGCCACCCCAGAATTAAGACTGGCTTGCTCGCTTTCATTTAGGCATAACTGATAATTTATTTTTTCTAACTGGCCTGGACTTTCGGAATATTCAGCAGCCATATTATTTAGTAAATCTATAGCAGTATTATAATCACGATTGATACGCAATAAATCACTTTTATCCAAACATAGAGTGTAACTATAATCTTCCCATAATGAATCACCATTATTACCAAGAACTAATAATGAATCTACTAAGTCAATCATTTCATTACATAAACCATTACGAAGGGTATCCGTTGTTAAGGAATCACTATATATCTGACCAAAGGCAACATAGCTGTTTTGATAGGATTTAGTAAGAAAATAATCATCAGATTGGCAACGGGTAGAAGCCAGAATTGGAGCTAATAATATTTCACGGTAACTTACTAATGCCTCTGGCTTATCTCCAATTTGATAAAGATTCTTGGTTGATGTAGCATAGGCTTCGGATAATAATTTTCCGCTTATATGAGGAGTTGTGATAATTTTATTATCACAATCTTTTGGCATAGTATCATTCGGTAATTGCCGTGACTTTGTTGGTGGCCACCCACAAGTGCTACTTTGGTCTGCATTAATGTAAGCAAACGAAGGATAGTCATCCGTTTGTTGAATGATTCCATTAGCTCTAGGCACAGACCATGAGGGTTTGAAGTCCAATAAGTAATGTACACTATCTTGTAGTGGTGGAGCCCCGTTCAATTGCCAGTAATTTTTTGATGAATTTATAATTACTTCGGCTGGAGGAGCTGGTGGTAGTGCAAAATCCTGCCGATTACAAAGCAATAATTTTATTTGCAAATATGAATTTCTAAATGCTGTGTAACCGTTATTTAAATCTACTGACCCTGCCAAATTCATATATTGAGGATTATAAAAATTAAATTGATCACCATACACACCGTAATAATTATCTTCAATTCTATTGTACCCCGCATTATTTGTTGCATTCAGGTTCAAAAAACCCATATCATTTAAAAAAATGGCTTCATCTGTATTTTTAAGTTGGTTGCAAAAAGGTCTGATTATTGCGCCACCACTCGTTATACACTCATGGCCACCATCAATAGTAGAGTTGCGAATATTTAATTCGCCAGTAGAAGTGCTATTAATAAGAATACCCATCGGATAGTTATCCGTAAAATTACAATATTCAATTATACTTGGCATTGTTGCTCCTTGAAGGTCGATACCTATTCCATTATCGCTAAAGGTACAGTTTTTGGCTATTATACCTCCGTTGTATAATTGAACACCCCATTGGCAATGGTCAATATCTACATTATTTAGTTCTGGTAAATTAATGCCATAACTGAATAATTTTCCACCCAAGGCCATCATTCCTCCTGTAAAATGTGAATTGCTGATTTTTACATTTTTTTGTCCATAAATATAAAACGCTGCTCCATAAGGTTTATCTAAATTGGGATATTTTGGTGAAGCCTCAATATTATTAATTGTTAATGAACAATGCACCATTATTTTACTTTTTTCATCCAATAATATTCCTGCATTTTGAACAATCATTTTACTTACAGTATTATCAACTAATAATCCTGAAGGCCCAACTATTTCAATATATGTATGGTCATTGTCGCGTGACGATAAATTGAGTATGGCATTATTACCAGTGCTGCTAACCTTGACAGGAACATTAGTACTTTTAAAAACTACTGTACCCGGGACAGAATCTGTAGGCCATTCTATTTTTATTTCAGCCCCTCCCTCCAGTACAATTTCACCCTCAATTATAAGCCGCGATGCCGAGCCATTTAATATAATATGGCTATTTTTGCCAATGATAAGTTTACCTCCTTTTTCTATTATCAGGCTCGATAGGTTTTCTATTTCTATTATTCCATTACTTGATACTTTAAGTTCTGAACCTGAGGTAACTCTAATTTCTTTTTGCCTATTAGGTACCGAACGGGTAAGGTGCAGTTTTCCTCTATTCCAAATATACATTCGGCTATTTCCACACAATGTTAAATCTCCATTTACTTTCAACACTGCCGTAGGGTTTGATGAGTTTGTGTGTCCAACATCAATATTATGATTAGCATATTCAGGTATATAAATTTTGTATTGCTTATATTCAGGAAAACGAAAAAATGTTTCGATGTTTGTTTTTAATGAATTACCAGCATTCCCAAATCCAGTGCCTACAGATTCCAAAACCGTGGTAGTACTCTTATTGCATGGGCACGCATTGGGTAAAAAGGATGGAAGCGAATCGGGGAAAACCATGCGGTACATATTGTAAATAAGCATATAATCCATACCGTTGTAATCACCTACAACACGGGAGGAATATTCCTCATTAGGTTTTGAAAATAAACTTGGACGGTTAAATGGAAAATTAATGTTCTCATTTGTTTCTTTTTTAGGGCCTTCACAGGATGTCTTTTGTAATAAGCCACGATAAAAATCACGTGCTATAACTGGCTGTTCAAAGGTGTTGTTTCCTGTAGATCGATTCAAAATAATATCTAATAATTCAAACCATGGCATATTGAAAGAATCTACTAATTGTTGATATTCATTCTTACTCAATGTGCCAGATGCTGCACCTAACCAACAAATCATTTGATTGGTTACATCATCTGGGCGTGGCTCTTCGAACATCCCGAAACTACCTGTCCAACTGTTTAATAAATGAGCAGTTTCGTCCAAATTTTGTCTTACCTTTTGTGTATAAATTAATGCATTCCACAATGTTTGTGGGTGATCCAACCTATACTTTGCCAGTATTCCATCATCATAAATATCATAATATTTAAGTAAGGCACTTATGGTATTACAATCTAAAAGACTTATAGGAATAAGACCAGTAGTTTTGCAAACAATATTTGGATCATAATTAGAGGTAGGGCTAAATCTATTGTTTCCTATTTCAGATAAAGGATACGAAAAAAGCCAAGAATTCATGCCTGCTAATACCTGCTCATGAGATACAGGATTTGTTAAAAACCAATTAATATCTAATTCATCAAATACTGGAATGCTTATTGGCTCAGCAGTATCATGATGTATAATAATTTTAGGGTTTTGCACCCGTTTGGTAGCAGATACATTATCCATCATACGGCGACCTAATACTTTAGCCATACTTTTTAGCCATGCTGTATCATCTTGTGGTGTTGGCACCACCATATCATCATCTACCAATTGCACTATTGCTGTTAATCCAACCAATACCCCTATTAAATGATCTTGGCTCATTTCATTGTTTTTTACGGATTGGCCAGTATTAAAAATTGTATCGTTTTTGATTTTGCCGCAGCCCATTGTACCAGTAGGTTCACCAATAGGAAAATAGTCTTTATAAAGTTGCCAATGCTTAAAGGGAGCGGGCTTCCATGCTGCTTCATTATTATCATGTTTCAAATAATATCGGCCCGGTAAGCTAATCCAAGTAGTATCATTTATGCCAACATCATACAAATAATTAATACGTGTATTTGTATAAAACGAGCTATCCCACAAAAAACCATTGCTGCGATTGGCATCCAAAAACTGAACATTGTCTGTAACCTGCCAGTTTTAATAAAAATTAAGTGGTACATCATCACGGAGGACGAAGCCATTTAATGAACCACTTTGATCACCTAAATAAATTTCAGCAAAATTATCAACCCTTTCAATAGCTTTAAGTGCATAGTATATTTCATTTCTAATGGCAGTTAAATCACCACCTTGTTTTTTTGTGAGGAAATATTCAGTTGCCAATACAGACATGTAATCCCCCATATATCCCATGGCATCACCCATTTTTATTTGCCCACCCGTAAAGTCTCCACAGTTTTGATCTTTATACCATTCACCTATTGGCATAGATTCGCCAGGTAAGGCACCAATTTTTATAAAATGTTTGTTAAAGCGGTCTTTGTAATCCCAATACTTTTTCATCAGGTCATGTTCTGTTTGACTAACTTGTGCTTCAACCTTAATAAGGTAAAATA
>CANMPY010000100.1 GCA_947499775.1 Bacteroidota bacterium
ATTATTTTAAATGTATTTAGCTAGATTTTAGAAATAAGAAATAGGACAAGGCAACTATCTATTTATATATCTACAAGCCTTTTTATTTATTTAAAAGTCTATTATTGAATAATCTAATGTCTAATCTCTAAATTTGCCCCAATGCAAATAGGGATAATTGGCTCAGGAGCTATGGGAAGTGGTATTGCACAAGTGGCATCTTTAGCATCCGATACTACTTTAATTTTCGATATCAATCCAACTGCTCTGGTTTTAGCCGAAAATAAACTCGAACAAGAGCTTGAAAATAGGATTCTTAAAGGCAAGATATCCACGGCTGAAGCCGAACGAATTAAAGGCAATATTAAATATACAAGCACGCTTTCTGAATTTAGCACCTGTGAATTGGTTATTGAAGCCATTGTTGAGAATTTGGAGGCGAAAAAACAAGTTTTTAAAAACCTTGAAATGGTGGTTTCAAAAACGTGTATCCTAGCAAGCAATACCTCCTCGCTTTCTATTACTTCCATTGCTTCCGCCTGTGAAAACCCTGAGCGCGTAATTGGTATTCATTTCTTTAATCCGGCAGTTATTATGCCTTTGGTAGAAATAATTCCTGCGATACAGACGCGTGATCAAACCGTTCAAAAATCGACAGAAATAATAGCCGCATGGGGCAAAATAATTGTGAAAGCGAAAGACACTCCCGGATTTATTGTCAATCGTGTAGCCCGCCCCTTTTATGGCGAAGCTTTTAAAATGTATGAAGAAGGCATAGCGGGTATGGCAACCATTGATTGGGCCATGAAAGAATTTGGAGGGTTCAGAATGGGGCCATTTGAACTCACAGATTTTATAGGGCATGATGTTAACTATGCAGTAACCGAATCGGTATGGTCGGCTTTTTATTTTGATCCTCGTTTTCGCCCAAGTCTTTGTCAAAAAAGATTGGTTGAAGCTGGCTATTTGGGCAAAAAATCAGGAAAAGGATTTTACGATTATTCACAGGGCAATACAAATCCAGAGGCTAAAAAAGATGAAGCTTTAGGTAAGAAAATTTTTGAACGAATATTAGCCATGCTAATCAATGAAGCAGCGGATGCTATTTATATGAATATTTGCTCCGAAAAAGATTTAGAAACTGCAATGACCAAAGGCGTAAACTACCCAAAAGGGCTTTTGGCTTGGGCCAATGCATTTGGAATCGAAAAAACAGTTTCTATTTTAGATGGGTTATTTTCAAAATACCACGATATGCGTTATAGGTCTTGTCCACTTTTGCGAGAAATAAAATCATTCAATATCTAACCTGTAAAATCTAACCCTTAACTTCTAACCTCTACCCTCTCAAATGAACCAAGCATACATAATCTCAGGAACCCGAACCCCAATCGGAAATTTTGGAGGCATATTATCAAGTATTCGTCCCGATGATATGGCCGCTCACGTGATTTCAGAATTAATCAAGCTAAATCCAAATCTTGATACCAATGCCATTGGTGAAGTAATTTTAGGATGTGCAAACCAAGCTGGCGAAGACAATCGCAATGTGGCTCGAATGGCACTTTTACTAGCTGGCCTTCCAATAACTATTCCAGGTGAAACCATAAATAGATTATGTGCAAGTGGCATGAGTGCAATTGTTCATGCAAAACGAGCCATAAACTGTAGCGATTCAGAAATAATAATTGCTGGAGGGGTCGAAAGCATGACGCGAGCACCTTATGTAATGTCGAAATCAGCTAAGCCATTTGGCACCGATTCGGCACTTTATGATAGCAGTTTTGGGTGGCGATTTATTAATCCAAAAATGCAACACCTATTTGGATGTGATGCCATGGGAGTAACCGCCGAAAATCTTGCCGAACTCTATAAAATAAGCCGAGACGATCAGGATAAGTTTGCTTTCTGGAGTCAGCAAAAGGCAACAAATGCTCAGCAATCAGGGCAATTTGCACCTGAAATATCGCCAATAAAAGTTTCAAAAGGAAAAGGAATAGAGGAAATGATAGCCAATGATGAGTTTATTAAACCCAATACAACGCTCGAAATATTAGCAAAATTAAAACCTGCATTTAATACAAACGGTACCGTTACAGCAGGAAATGCAAGTGGATTGAACGATGGTGCAGCGGCTGTATTAATTGCTAGTCAAAATGCCCTAAAAACATATAACCTAAAACCATTGGCTCGCATAGTATCATCGGCCGTCATAGGTGTTGAGCCACGTATAATGGGAATTGGTCCGGTAGCAGCAAGCAATATTGCATTGCAACGCGCGGGTTTAAAAATGGAGGATATGGATATCATTGAACTGAATGAAGCCTTTGCGGCTCAGGCTTTGGCTTGTACACGCGCATGGGCAATTTCGGATAATGACCCCCGCATAAACCCTCACGGAGGAGCCATTGCATTGGGTCATCCCCTTGGTATGAGTGGTGCGCGTATTGTGTATTCAGCTGCATTACAATTGCAAAATGAAGGGAAACGATACGCACTTTGTACCATGTGTATTGGGGTAGGCCAAGGGTATGCTGTTATTTTAGAAAAAGCTTAAAAAAAAGCTTTTTCTA
The DNA here is from genome assembly GCA_947499775.1 of Bacteroidota bacterium. Taxonomy (GTDB): domain Bacteria; phylum Bacteroidota; class Bacteroidia; order NS11-12g; family UBA9320; genus JABWCE01. Next base: position 2,553 of record CANMPY010000100.1, read on the forward strand.
AAAATTTTAATTACGCTAATTATCATTTTTGAAGCAAAATGATAGGTTTAATATATTTATTGCTCCAATAATTAGAAAATTATTACGAATTAATTTCTATATTAAATAACGCTTAAAGCCCGAATTCAGTCACATCTTTGTCATATTGTGGAAAAGTTGTTACTTTCTTAAAGTATCGTCATTTGGTTTTACAAAAAAAATAAGTAAACATTTGAATAAACTTAAACACATTAATAGAAAAATTTATGAACACAAAAACTTTAATCGCTGGTTTGGTCGGTGGCGTGGCTGCATTTTTTTTAAGCTGGGGTCTTTACGGTATCGTATTAGACGGTTTCATGAAAGCACACACAAACCAATGTATGGTTGCTGAAATGAACATGTTAACAATGATACTTCATTGCCTTGCATCTGGTTTAGCTTTGGCTTTTATTTTAAGCTGGGCAAATGTGAGCTCTTTAGTTGATGGTGCTACAAAAGGAGCTATCGCTGGATTATTATTGGCACTTAGTACGGATCTTTACCTACACTCAATGACAACGTATTTTGTTGACATGAGTGGTATGGCAGTAGACCTACTTGCGAGTACTGCAATGAGCGCAGCTGTTGGTGGTGTTGTTGGTTGGATGCTTGGGCGTAATGCTGCAGCAGCCTAATCAAAAGAGTAAAAAAATTAAAAAAAGCCGAATTATTTAATTCGGCTTTTTTTGTGGCCTTTTTGACTTTAGTTAATGTAATTATTAATTAAATTGAAAAAATATCTAAAAAATAGATTTTGTATGAATGCCTAAATTTATCTGCACTTTATTTTATGCAGATTGAAAGTAGTTTCAATACTTTGTAGTAAGTTATGTTAATTTGCAACACCATATAGTTCCTGTTTTCACTAAAGAATCAACAAGGAATTGAATTAAAGCAAAACACGAATGCAATTACAAAATTACGCACTAGGCCATTGGATAGCAGGTCATCAGGGGCAATCCCTTTTTGATGCAAGTACGGGAGATATCATCGCTACTGCCAGCAGTGAAGGTTTAGATTTTGAATCGATGTTGAAATACGCCCGAACAATTGGTGGGCCAAAGCTTCGTAAAATGACCTTTCATGAGCGCGGCAATATGTTAAAAGCCCTCGCTTTATATTTACAGGAACGCAAAGAATTATTTTATCCTATTAGTTATAAGACTGGTGCTACCCGAATAGATAGTTGGATTGATATTGAAGGAGGCATTGGAAATTTATTCAGTTATGCAAGCTTAAGGCGTCAATTTCCCGATCAGCGATTTTATGTGGATGGCTCCCCTATTTCATCAAGCAAGGGAGGAAGTTTTATTGGCCATCACATAATGACTCCCAAAGAAGGTGTAGCCATTCATATCAATGCGTTTAATTTCCCTATTTGGGGCATGCTTGAAAAAATTGCAGTAAATTTATTGGCAGGAATGCCTGCCATAGTAAAACCTGCCACACTAACCAGTTTTTTGACCGAAGCGATAACTAAAGAAATAATCCGTTCAGGAATTTTACCCGAGGGTTCGCTACAATTAGTATGCGGCTCGGCACGTGGTATATTAGATCATGTATGCTATCAGGATGTTGTAACTTTTACTGGAAGTGCTGAAACAGGAAAATTATTAAAATCACACCCTCGCATATTAGAGGAAGCCGTCCCCTTTAACATGGAAGCCGATTCATTAAATTGTATGGTTTTAGGTAAAGATGTAAAACCAGGAACAGAAGAATTTTCGCTTTTTGTAAAAGAAGTTCGCAAAGAAATTACGGTAAAAGCTGGGCAGAAATGTACAGCAGTTAGACGTATAATAGTTCCTTCAGAGTTTATGGAAGATGTGCAAATAGCTTTAGGTAAAGCTTTATCAGAAACTACCATTGGCGATCCAAGAACCGAAGGTATAAAAATGGGGCCTTTAGCTGGCATTTCACAACGCAGCGATGTACATGAAAATTTAGAATTACTCTTAAAAGAATCTGAAATTGTATTTGGAGGTTCCAATCAAGCTATTGAAGGAATCGACACCAACAAAGGGGCTTTTATGAAACCTGTTTTATTATACAACTCTGCTCCTTTTACTAAGTTAACCTCGCATAATATAGAAGTATTCGGTCCGGTGAGTACGCTAATGCCCTATGAAACATTAGACGAAGCCATAGAACTTGCAAAAATGGGAAAAGGTTCGCTTTGCTGCAGTATTGTAACCGAAAGTGATTCGATAGCCCGAGATTATGTTTTAGGAGCTGCTTCGCATCACGGGAGAATATTAATACTTAATAAATCATGTGCCAAAGAAAGTACCGGACATGGGTCACCATTACCCTTGCTCGTTCATGGTGGGCCAGGTCGTGCAGGAGGTGGCGAAGAAATGGGAGGAATCAGAGGTGTGATGCATTATTTGCAACGAACGGCAATTCAAGGATCACCCACAACACTTACTCACATTACAGGCACCTATCAACCTGGTGGTGCATATAAAACCCCTGAAAAACATTTATTCCGCAAATATTTTGAAGAATTAGAAATAGGTGAAACAATAATCACACATAAACGAACCATTACTGAAGCTGATATTGTAAATTTTGCGAATGTGAGTTGGGATCATTTTTATGCCCATACCGATGCAACCTCTTTAGATGGAACCTTATTTACAGAAAAAGTAGCACATGGCTATTTTATTCTTAGCGCAGCAGCAGGCCTATTTGTAGATCCAGCTAAAGGTCCGGTTCTATTAAATTACGGCTTGGAAGAGTGTAGGTTTACCAAACCTGTGTATGCAGGAAGTACTATTGGCGTTAAATTGACTGTAAAAGAAAAAACAGATCAAGAAAAAAAGAACCCAGAAGATGTGGCCAAAGGGATTGTAAAATTCTACGTTGACGTGTATGACGAAACCAATGAAACCATTGCGGTTGCCACTATTTTAACGATGGTAAAGAAATTTAATCAATTCTGAAAATATTTTGGGTGTAATATCGTTTTACTTTTACGCAACACAGTGATAAGACAAACATCAATTTTATTCGTGCTTCTGTTCGTTACTAGTTTTTCGAAGGCACAGATTGGAGGTACCCGAACTTATCCGTTTCTAAACCTCGATCACAGTGCACGCATTTCGGCAGCAGGTGGAAGTTTAATTACCGTACGCGACAACGATATTTCTTTAGCATATCAAAATCCAGCTTTGCTCAATAAAAGCATGCACAACCACGCTACCTTGTCGTATATGAATTATTTGGCAGGTATTAATAATGCTTATGGCGGCTATGTAAGGCATTATGATAGTATTGGAACCTTTTCGGCAAACGTTTTTTTTGTTGATTATGGTAAAATGCAGGGCTACGATGAAGACGGAAATACAACGCACCCTTTTACCGCACAGGATTATAATTTTCAGCTTGGATATGCCAAACATTGGAAAGACAAGCTATGGATTGGAGCCAATTTTAATTTCATCTATTCTGCCCTCGAAGCTTATGTATCCACTGCGGGTGCATTTAACCTTGGAGGAATTTATTACAATAAGGACAAACGATTTACAACTGCTTTGGTAATAAAAAATTTAGGCATTCAATTCATACCTTATTATGGCAATCACAAAGAACCATTGCCATTAGATATACAATTGGGGATTTCAAAAAAATTAAAATTTAATCCATTGCGTTTTTCAATAATTGCTCATGATTTGCAAACTTGGGATTTGACGTATTTCAACACGAATAAACGCAATAAAACGATTGATCTTGAAACCCAAAAAGAACGCATTGATAAAATCCCCTTTTCTGAAAAATTAATGCGTCATTTCAATTTTACAAGCGAATTGCTGTTTTCGGATAATTTCAATGTCCTGTTTGGCTACAATTACCAACGAAGAAAGGAACTATCGCCCGAACAACGCAAAGTAATGACTTGTTTTTCGTGGGGCTTAACGTTTAATCTGCTTAAATATCGATTCACTTATGGAATGGCCTCCTATTATCCAGGACAACCAACCTTTAATTTTTCGGTATTAAAAAATATAAGCGATTATAAAAGAAAATAGTTTTTTTGAGATAAAGTTGAGGCTCATTCATTCAAATGAATAGCTTTGCATTTGAAAAATCTATACCCCCTGCATGTATTGAAAAAAGTAATTAATCGTATTTTACAAAAATCCCCTTCGCTCCTCGACTCTAA
>CANMPY010000101.1 GCA_947499775.1 Bacteroidota bacterium
TGCGGCATCCCCATCGTATTGAGTGACTTGCTAATTTTCGGGCTTGATACTGCAATTAGCAAATAGCTGTTGTTATACTCTAGTAAATCTCCAAGACTCTCGTGGCTATTTGTTAAAAATAAAAAAATGTTACTCTGTTTTTGTTACGCAATACCCAATTATCCTCCTCTCTCCCTTTGGGTTTAGGGGTCTTTATTTTACATTTGCAAACATGCTCACCGAACTTAGGGTTAAAAACTATGCTCTTATAAAAGATATAGTTTTCAGGCCAGGAAAATCATTTAATGTCATTACAGGCGAAACCGGTGCAGGAAAATCAATTCTGCTAGGAGCATTAGGTTTGGTGTTGGGTGAAAGAGCTGATTCCATTTCGGTAAAACAAAACGAAGAAAAATGTATTATCGAGGCTCAATTTGAAATTTCAGGATATGCTTTAGAAGCTTGGTTTGAGCAAAACGAATTTGATTATCTCAATGAATTGATAATTCGACGTGAGATATTGATAAGTGGCAAAACAAGGGCTTTTATTAATGATACACCGGCTCAATTATTGCAAATAAAAGAATTAGGTCGCTTTTTAATAGACATCCATTCACAACACGACAATCTTGATTTATTTCAAAAATCATTTCAGTTCAAAATCCTCGATAGCTATTCGGAAACCGAAGCTTTACAAAACCATTTTTCTGTAAAACATGAGCGATTAAAGCGTTTAAAAAATCAATTGTTGGAGTTAAAAACTTCCGATATTAACCGTTTGGCCGAACGTGAGTACAAACAATTTTTATTAGATGAATTGATTAATGCCAACTTAAGCGATGGCGAACTCCCGCTGCTCGAAGAAGAACAATTGGCATTAAGTTTTACCGATCAAAATTTACATACCCTAGCGCAAATATCAAACTGTTTGTTAGAATCGGAAGCTTCTATCCTCGATCAGTTTGCCGTGATTAAAAATCAACTTTTACAAATATCCAAGAACGACAAACGGTTCGAATCTATTTCTACACGTTTTAATACATTAAATATTGAACTAAAAGAAATTGGCAACGAATTAACTCATTTTGCCCAAAATATTGTTTTAGATCCTTCGCGATTGGAAGCGTTAAACACCAGATTAAGCTTACTCCATAGTTTATCTACAAAACACAGAGTTGATAATCTTATTCAAATGCGTGATGACTTAGAAACTGAAATTTTAGGTTTTGCCAATGTTGATGGTCAAATTAACGCATTAGAGCAAGAAATAAGCGAAAATAATGTAGAATGCTTGGCCTTGGCCAAAGAAATTTCAGTAAAGCGATTGGGACATTGCCAACTATTGGAGAAAGAAATTAACATAAGAATAGAGCCCTTGGGTATGCCCGGAGCTTCGTTAAAAATAGATGTTTCCGAAAACACAGATAATGTATTAAGCCACTACGGATTAAATGATACAAATTTCTTGTTTTCGCCTGCTCCTGGCAAAGGCTATAACCCAATTCAAAATATTGCATCGGGTGGTGAAATATCAAGAGTAATGTTGGTTTTAAAGGCCATATTGGCCCATAAAAATATAATGCCCACCCTTATTTTTGATGAAATAGATACAGGCGTATCTGGTGATGTTTCGTTTAAAATAGGCGATATGCTTGATGACATGTCAAAAAACATGCAATTAATTTGCATAACGCATTTACCCCAGATAGCGGCAAAAGGTCAAAATCATTATTTTGTGTATAAAAACAGAATGGAAGGCAAAACTACATCTGATATTAAGAAATTATCAGACGCAGAACGCATTAATGAAATTGCTGAAATGATTGGTGGCAAGGCCTTTGGCAGTACTATTAGAGAAAGTGCTATACAATTATTGGCTAATTAATTTATTAAACTGCTTTGTGTAAAAATTTAAATAGAGGTATTTAAGAATTTTTAAATGACTTATTATTGCAAAAATTATAACATAGTTTGGTTTAAACTATAAGCCTAACTCATCACAAATGAAAAAAATTATTTACTCAGCTATTTTTATTTCGTTACTTGCTAGTACTGGCCACTCCTATGCGCAAATTCATAAATGCGGAACAGATGAATACGCGGCCGAAATATTAAAAACTAATCCAGATTTATTAAAGTCGATTACGGCTTATAATGATGAAATTTCGAAACTAAACACGAGCGATCAGAAGCTTTCGAAAAAAGGTACAACCCGTACCATACCTGTAGTTTTTCATGTTATTCATACCTATGGACCCGAAAATATTTCGAAAGCCCAAATTGAGGATCAATTGCGCATCATGAATGAAGCATACCAACGGTTAAATAGCGACACTTCTGCTACTCGATCTATTTTTAAGGGCGTTGCAAGCGATATGGATATTGAATTTAAACTTGCGCGCAAAGATCCTAATGGGAATTGCACAGAAGGAATTACACGCACCTATTCCAATCTTACAGATGGCGGAGACGATGCAGTTAAAAATCTTATTCGCTGGCCATATCGAACGTATTTAAACATTTGGGTAGTAAAGAATATTGTGCGTGACGCATCGGCTGGTGGCCGAGTACTTGGCTACGCTACATTACCCGCATTTACCAATTCTACTGCCGATGGCATTGTAATACTTTCTGACTATGTTGGAAATAGTGGAACTGCAAGTTCAAATGGAAACAAAGGAAGGGTTTTGGTACACGAAGGAGGACATTGGTTAGGCTTATATCATCCATTTCAAGGGGGCTGTGGCAGCGGTGATTGCAATAATTCTGGAGATTATATTTGTGATACACCTCCAGTATCCGACCCTAATTTTGGATGCAACAAAAGCATAAATTCATGCAGCAACGATATCCCTAATCAGGTAGATATGGTAGAAAATTATATGGATTATGCCGATGGAAGCTGTCAAAACATGTTTACCAAAGGGCAAAAGGCTGTGGTAGATAATTCGCTCTCCAAAACGAACCTTCGATCCTTAAATATTACATCGGCTAATCATACTACAACTGGAGTATTCACTAATCCATCGTGTGCGGCCATCGCTGATTTTAATACTACCAATAATATAGTAACGGTTTGTCAAGGTGGAAGTATAAATTTCAAAGACTACAGTTATAATGGAATCGTTACAAGTTATGCGTGGACATTAGAAGGTGGTACCCCATCTACATCTACACTTGCAGCTCCAACAATATCCTATAATAATGCTGGAAATTACACCGTAACCTTAAGCGTAACCAATGCTCAAGGCACCAATACGCTTGTTAAAACAAAAATGATAACCGTATTACCAAGTCAATCCAACATAGCAACTCCAATAAGTGAGGGGTTCGAAGATGCTCAAATCTTAAATGGAAAATGGGCAGCTTGGGAAACAGCTGATTATGGTTGGAAACGACTTACTACTACAAAATACGCTGGTAATGCCGCAATGGAGGCATTTATTGACGGAGGATCTGCCCTTAATACAACTTACAGTTTAGTTTCGCAGCCATATAATTTATCAGCTACTCAAGGATTATTACCAAAATTGAAATTTAGGGTAGCCTATAGACCAGCAATTACAGGAAATACCGAAGTTTTAACCGTTTATATAACTACTGATTGCGGTCAAACCTGGAAACCACTAAAAGCCTATTCGAATGCAACCGGTTTAGGGATTGATAAGATAGTTGAATCTGGATGGAAACCAACAACACAGGCCGAATGGAATGAATTAACTTTGGATTTGAAAGCATACGAGACTTTTAAAAATGTGATGTTTAAATTTGAAGCGAGAAGCAGAAGTGGAAATAGTATCTATTTAGACAATATTAATATTCAAGCTGATTTAATTTCAACCGGAAAGGTATTAAAACCGAATAGCCTACTCGTAACTGTTTACCCTAATCCTTCAAAAGGACTTGTAAATATTGATATTGAAACTGAAGGAAAACGGTATGATGGCATTAAGATTTTTACCATATCTGGTCAAGAGTTAGCTTTTGATAAAACCTTAATTACGAATAACGGGACTACCACCACTCAAATAATTCCAAAAATTGAAGCGGGTATTTATTTTGCTCAAATAACTTTAGATGGGCAATTCATCATTAAAAAATTTATTATTATTCCTTAACTAACTCAATGTCAAAAAACCTTGTAATTGTCGAATCACCTGCTAAAGCAAAAACTATAGAAAAATTTCTAGGTTCAGACTATTTAGTCCGTTCGTGTTTTGGCCATATTCGCGATTTAGACAAAGGAGATGGTGCAATTGATATTCTCAATAAGTTTGCTCCAAAATACATCATCCCTGAAGATAAAATAGCGGTTGTAAATGATTTAAAAAAGCTTTCAAAAAATGCAACTACAGTATGGTTAGCATCGGATGAGGATCGCGAGGGGGAAGCAATTTCGTGGCATTTATCGGAAGTATTGGGATTAGATGAAACCAGATCCAAACGTATTGTTTTTCATGAAATAACCAAACCAGCTATTTTAAAAGCTATTGAAAACCCAAGAACTATCGATAAAAACTTAGTTGATGCTCAACAAGCAAGACGCTTATTAGATCGACTGGTAGGTTTTGAATTATCGCCTGTGTTGTGGAAGAAAGTAAAACCTTCTTTATCGGCAGGGCGAGTACAAAGTGTAGCAGTAAGATTAGTAGTAGAGCGTGAACGTGAAATAAACAATTTCAACTCAAAATCGGCCTTTAAGGTAAGTGCTGAATTTGAATTTAACGGCAAAAAATTTAATGCTGATTTACCAAAACGATTCGATACAAAACCCGAGGCCTTATCGTTTTTGGAAAGTTGCATTGGCTCCGATTATATAGTTGATTCAGTAGATGTAAAAGCTGGAACCCGAAAACCAGCTGCTCCATTTACTACATCCACCTTACAGCAGGAAGCAAGTAGAAAACTTGGCTATTCGGTTTCGCAAACCATGACTTTGGCCCAAAGGCTTTATGAATCAGGTCATATTACTTATATGAGAACCGATTCGGTAAATTTATCCGATTTAGCATTAACAGCAGCTAAAAATGAAATTACATCGTCGTATGGTTCCGAATACAGTAATCCTAGAAAATTTACTACAAAAAGTGCCAGTGCACAAGAAGCACATGAGGCCATAAGACCTACCTATTTTGAAACAAAGTCTGCAGGAGATGATGAACAGCAGAAACGTTTATATGACTTAATATGGAAACGCGCCATAGCCTCACAGATGAGTGAAGCGCGCATTGAAAGAACAGATGTAAGAATTGACATCACAAAAAACAAAGCTGAATTAATTGCATCGGGCGAAGTAATAACCTTTGAAGGGTTTCTAAAAGTATATTTAGAAGGCAAAGATGAGAGCAAAGATGACGATGACGAACATGGTGGATTAATGCCTGCTATGAAAAGTGGCGATAAGCTTCAATTTTTGGTAATGAATGCAACTCAACGGTTTACAAGAGCTGCGCCTCGTTATACTGAAGCAAGTTTGGTTAAAGATTTAGAAGAATTAGGAATAGGACGACCTTCAACCTATGCCCCAACCATTAGTACTATTCAAAAAAGAGGATACGTTGAAAAAGAATCACGCGAAGGCATTAAACGAAATTTTGATGTATTGACGCTTGAAAATTCAAACGTAAAACAAGAAACAAAAACCGAGGTAAGTGGTACAGAAAAAAACAAACTTTTTCCTACAGATATTGGAGGGGTAGTTACTGATTTTTTACTCAAAAATTTTAATCATATTATGGATTATAATTTTACTGCTTCCGTTGAAAAAGAATTTGACGAAATAGCATCAGGTTCAAAAATTTGGACCAATATGTTGGACTCTTTCTATCATCCTTTTCATGAATCGGTTGATTTAACGTTAAAAATTTCGGAGAAAGTAACCGGAGAGCGAGAATTAGGGACTGACCCAAAAACTCAATTGCCCGTATTTGCCAAAATTGGAAGATATGGACCAATGATTCAAGTTGGTGATGGTGCCAATGATATTAAACCTGTTTTTGCCAAATTAAAAAAAGGCCAAAGTATTGATACCATCAGCCTAAGTGATGCTATGGAATTATTTGATTTACCAAGAACATTAAATGATTTTGAAGATAAGCCTATAAAAGTTGGCGTTGGCCGGTTTGGTCCATATGTACAACACAATTCTAAATTTTATTCATTAGGAAAAGAAGATGATCCATATGTAATTACATACGAACGATCCATTGACCTAATTTTAGAAAAACGAAAGGCTGATGCTGAAAAATATATAATGGAGTTGCCTAATGATATTATCGTATTAAATGGCCGATTTGGTCCTTATTTTACCCAAAATAAAGAAAATTATAAGATACCAAAAGGCACCGACCCAAAAACATTAACACTTGAAGTATGCGAATCTATTATTGCTGAGGCAAAGGCAAATCCAAAAATCAAAAAAGGGTTTAAAAGTCGCAAAAAATAATACATTTGTATAAAGAATAAGTAATCTAATTACTCAAAAAATTGATAAATGAATCCGAAATAAAGGCGCTCATTTCTCTACTCGACGATACGGATGACACCATCATAAGCCAAGTAGAAAAACGCTTGTTTCAATTGGGCCCTAAAGCGATACCGTCGTTAGAAAAACCTTGGGATTTAGGAGACATTAGTGAATTAAGGCAATGACGCCTTGATGAAATAATTAAAAAAATACAATCACAGTCGCTTAGTTCCG
>CANMPY010000102.1 GCA_947499775.1 Bacteroidota bacterium
GATTCCTGCTGGTCCTTTGTATCCTTAATGTCGTTAGGCTTTTCGAGGGCATCATTCTTGTCTTTTATCTCATTTAAATCTTTTTTTATCTCATCAAATTTTTTATTTAGATCTTCTTGTTTTTTTCGCATTCGCCCGTATTGTCTTTTGCATTTTTTGTTTCTTCTGCTAATTTTTCTTGTTCTTTTGAAAGTTGATCTAATTTATCAGTCGTTTCTTTCATTTTCTTTTCAAGTTCGAGTTGCTTAAATAATTCAAGAGCGCGTTCCATCTTCTTTTTAAGCTCCTTGTCGGTAAGTTTAAATTTATCCATTTGCTCCTGAAGCTCATCTTTTTGATTGTTTTGCAAGAGTTCTTTCATTTTTTCTAGCAGCTTTTTCATCTCGTCGTCCATTAATTCTTCAAACAGTTTTTCGAGCTCTGCCTCTTTATCTAAAATGTCCTTGTCTATTGATTTAAACTCCGATTCCTTGGCGTTTTTATCTTTATTTTTAGTCATCATTTCCTTCATCTTTTCTTGAAGGTTTTGGTGTTTTTGTAATAGATCCTGAATTTGTTTTTTATCTTCCCAGTTTAATGATTTTTTTTCGGTAAGCTTTTGCTGTAGCTTCTTAATTTCTTCTTCCATGGCTTTGCTGTCTTTAATAGCTTGTGCCATTTCGCCTTTTATGGATTCGTTATTTTCTTCAGTTTGTTTTTCAATTTGTTCGAGGGTGGGCGCTGCAAAAACTCCATTGTTTGTGCGCGTGGCTTTGCTGCCATTTATGGCGTCGTTGTCCCAAATCTCAAAATAATATTCAATTTTCTCTCCGGGGGTAATGTTCAATTCTGTTAAGTCCCAGAGGTAATAGAAATTTTGAGCAGTTTGAATTTTATTAATTCCAACTAAAGCTTGCTTATTTTCAGTAGGGCGTTTGGTATCATTATCGCCTTCAATAAATTTATAGTGAAATACTAATTTATTAAAACCATAATCGTCGTTAATATCGCCAACAAAATACATCAGTTTTGAATTACTGCTATCGCGGCGCTCCCTAAATCTAATTTGCGCATATGCGTCGGGAATTACATTGATTTGATACAGAATAGAGTCGTGGCTTTCTCCTTCTTCATTGGATGTGTTTATTTTTATACGTTCACTCGCTTTAAAAACTTTGGTGTATGAAAATCGATTTCCGCCTTCTTTGGTAGCATTAGCATGTGCATTGCTAAAACTTAATTTAATAATTTGCACATGTTTAGTATTGAATTTCCAAAGTATTTTTGTTCCAGCAGGAACCGTAAGGTCACCAATATTCTCAAGGGTTTCATCGGGTCTGCCAGTATAGTCAGGGTAATTTAAATGAATGCTAAAGTCTAGTAATACGGGATTTAGTTTTACATTTATATGATAACCGTCGGAGCTAAAATTGCCAGATTCAAAATGGAAATCGAAAGATTTTTGAATATTTTTTATTGTGAATTTAAAGGTAGAGTTTCCTTCTTTCTTCATTTTAAAACGGTTCCTATCCGTAACTAAATAAACCTCGTTTGGAATCACATTTCCTTTAATGCCTAGGTCCAATTCAAAATCCTCGTTTTGCCCTGCTACTAAATTTTTAGTATTTAAAACAAAGAGGAAAGGAGGAGGCGTGGCATAATGTTGCGAGTGGTTTATAAGGCGGGTGGTTGTATCTTTAAACCCAGGGGCAATAATCATGATAGCGATTAATAGGCATAAGGGAGCAAGTGCAAATTTCAGATATCGTTTATTGCCTTTAAAATCAATAGCCGATGAGAACTTAATTGGCCTTAATTCGGATGTTTTTTGTGCGATAGAAGCTATCAAAAAACGATTGTCGAATTCGTTCTGCGCTTGCTTGCTTAATTGTAGTGTATTTAATAATTTGTCTTGAATGTTGCCAAAATGATTGCCAATAATATCGGAGGCAGTTTCATAATCTAACCGAGAGCCTATTTTATATAATTTAAAAATAGGAATAATAACTAAACGATATAAAATAGCCCCAATAAATAAGGTAAAACTATAAAAAAGTAGGGTTCGGAAGGTGGTATTAAAACGCCCAAAATATTCGAGTAATGAAACACCTATAAAGAATGAAAGCGCTGCCCCAACAAAAAATATTCCCCCTTGCAAGAGCCTATTTTTATAGTATTTACGAATAAACTCATCAAGCTTTATAAGCAATTCGCTTTTGGGCAATTGAGTTTTTTGAGAGTTGGATTGATCCATTTAAAGTATTAATACAAATTAAACCAATTGTGGGCTATTGATAAACGTAAAGCTGATAAATTTATTTTTCGTTATTGTGTAGTGTATGTTGATGGGCAATCAGCGCTTTTTGATAATCAACTAATTTACCATCAATTCGTCCAACTAAAAAAGCATTTGCAAACCCCATCTTTTTAATATCGTTTTCAAATAACATGGCTTTTTGAAACGATCGAAATCGACCAAGGATAAGTTTCGAATTATTTCCTGTTTTTTCCTGACGAAGCGATTCCAATTCATTCATATAGGCATCAATATTAAAGTCATAAAAATTGCCTATTTGCACTTCAAAAAACACACCTTTTGCGCTATCATGGTTTTCAGCCAAAATATCATTGTCTTTTTTTAGTTGTAATATTTGTTTTTGAAGAAGGGCATTCGTTTTAGAATAGCTTTGATTCTCTAGTATCAAATGATCGGCCAACTTAACCCTTTGTTTCATTGATATAAGTTTGGAATTTGTACGTTCAACGGAGTATAAAAGAAACAAAGTGGACAAGAGAAGCAGAAGACTAAGAAAGCCTAGCCCGAATAATTTGGTTCTTATTTTTTTCGAATCAATGGATTTTTGTTTTTTTAAATAAACCGATTCTGGCTCCCCCTCTATTATTCCGTCTATTACAAACTTACTATTTTCCAATGTGCCCTATAATGATTGATGGTGTAATGATGCAAATTTCAAGAATAAAATTACAATTTAGGTATACTTTTTGTTTTATTTTCGTAGTTATATTCTAAATTGATGAAATTACTTAAAAACAGTGCCTTTGGCTTTTTTATCCTTTTCATAATGGGGGGGTTTACAATTATAAAAACCCATGCTCCTTCTGAGTTAGTTTGGTACGAGTGGAACGAGGGCGTAATAAAAGCAAAACGAGAAGGCAAAATAGCCCTAATAGACACATACACAGATTGGTGTCATTGGTGCAAAGTCATGGATAAAAACACCTATACCAATGAAGCTGTAATTGCTTTAATAAATAAAGAATTTATAGCTATAAAATTTAATCCTGAGTTGGATAAAAAATACATTAATGGAACAGATACCCTCAGTGGGCGTCAACTATTAGGCGCATTAAGTGGAGGTAATAGCAGCGGATATCCAACCACATACTTTTATTTGACCAAAAAAAGTATCATGTACCAAGAAGCAGGATACATAGAGCCCGTAAAATTTGAAACTATTTTAAGGGGTATTGTAGCCGAGCATAATAAATTATAATAAACTATTCTAATCTATTGGCAAGGTATAGATTAAACATAACGCGCCTTAATAAGCTCATTTTTTGCCCATAATGAAAAATATCATTTCGATTTTACTCCTATTAGTATTTGCTGTAACCGGCTGCAAAAAAGACCCAATTGTAAAAAGTAAGGCGTTTTCTTTCCAAAACAGTGCCATTGAATTAGACGTGGTATCAACCCACAAACCCAGTAGCTCGAATTTTGTAACAATGCATTTTTTTAATGATTCATCAGGGATTGTAATTTCATATGATGGGAAAATATATAAAACATATGACAAATGCGTTTCATGGACTCTGAAATATACAAACCCAACTCCAAATCAACCATTAAATCAGGTTTTGTTCACCGATAAAAATATCGGATACGCTGTTGGCGGAGCCAATTGGTGTAATGGAAGTGGTTGTAAATGCCCTGGAGGAATTGTATTGAAAACTATGGATGCTGGCGAAACGTGGGCTCCTATTTTCGAATTGCAGGGGGAATTAGAATTTAATGGTATTGCAAATAATAGCAAAGGAGATTTGTTTTTAATTCAGAATGGTTTTTCAGGCCCAAATAAAAGCAAATCTCAAATTTTAAAAAGTGCGGATGGAGGTACAAGCTGGACTTTAGTAAGCAATTTTGATTATGAACTTCATAAAATTATTTTTAATGAAAATGTTGGCTTTTGTACCGTCAATAATGGGAATACAAATATGTTAAGAAGCCTTGACAATGGTGATACATGGAATAATACAGCAATCCTTACCGAATATAGGATAATCGACATGGCTTTTAAAAACAATATTGGCTTTTGTGTTACATATAATTCTATTTATAAAACATTAAACAATGGAGAAACATGGGCTAAACTAAATTATGTATCAAATTATAGTAATCTCAAGCTAAATTTACTCTCAGAAAATTCATGTTTAATTTGGGGGTCAGGTCAATATAGTGGAGGATGCTTTGGTTATTCCAATGGCGCCTATAGCCAAACTCAAAACGGGGGATTGGATTGGACGGCGAATGAATTTAAAAAAATTATGGGAGGGATACGCTTTTCAAGTTTTTATTCGGCAACCGAAGGGTATGTATTTGCTGATGAATGGATAAAAGTGACTGTGAGATAAGCTATTCAAACATTAAAATTTATCTCATAAACCTATTGCTCATCACACTATTATTGCCAACCTATTCATGCTCAATGCCACTTATCAAAATCAGATGTTCTTAATACTTTTGCAATTTATAAAACTAAATATCACCAAAACTAAAAAATGTCCATAGGAAAATTATACGGTAAAATTATACCAAACGTAACCATTGAAAGCGCAGGGTCTGAGGGTTTAAGTTTAACACGTGTCGACGGTCAAGTCATATTTGTAAAATATGGGGTACCGGGCGACAGGGTTGATATTCGACTTTTTGCTAAAAAGAAAAAGGTACTTTTTGCTGAGATTAACCAATTACTTGAACCAAGCGCCAATAGAGCTGAGCCATTCTGTTCTCATTTCGGTGTATGTGGAGGCTGCAAATGGCAGCAAATGGATTATAGCACCCAATTGTACTGGAAAAACAAACAAGTAGTGGATGCGTTTGAGCGGTTAGGAAAAGTAGAGTGCGTAGAGTGGATGCCCATTGTTGGCGCGCCAGATCAGACTTATTATCGAAACAAATTAGAATATGCTTTTAGCAATAAACGATGGCTAATGCATAATGAAGTGGTTAACGAGAACGATCATTTAAATGCTGCAGGGTTTCATATCGCTGGTCGCTTTGATAAAATATTGGATATTGATACCTGCCATTTGCAACATAATTTAGGAAATGATATTCGACTTTTTATTAAGGCATATGCTTTGGAAAATGACCTTAGTTTTTATGATATTAAAGGGCAAAGCGGATTTTTGAGAAATGTGATAATTCGAAATACTACCCTTGGCCAATGGATGGTAGTATTAATAGTTGGTGAAGAAAATTTAGAGGCCATTGAAGAATTAATGAAGGCCCTTGGCGAAAGATTTAATGAAATTACATCGCTTGTTTATGGTATCAACCTCAAAGTGAATGATACAATTTACGATGTGGATCTGGTTACCTTCAAAGGACATGATTTTATAGAAGAAAAATTAGAAGACATTACGTATCGCATCAGACCCAAATCTTTTTTTCAAACCAATTCGAATCAAGCATTAAATCTTTATAAAATTACACGAGATTTTGCAGGGCTTACTGGAAAAGAATTGGTATATGATTTATATTGTGGAACAGGAAGCATCTCCTTATTTGTGGCCCAAAATGCCAGCAAGGTTTTTGGGATCGAAAGCGTGCCACAAGCCATAGAAGATGCCAAAGAAAATGCAAAAAATAATGGTGTAGCGAATGTTGAATTTACGGTTGGCGATATGCGGTATGAACTGAATGACACCTTTGTGGCTAAAACAGGCAAACCCGATGTTGTAATTACTGATCCGCCACGCGCGGGTATGCATCCAGATGTAGTAGCGCAACTCTTAAAAATGGCTCCCGAAAAAATTGTTTATGTAAGTTGCAATCCAGCTACACAAGCCAGAGATTTAGCGATGTTATCCGAAAAATATATTCTGTTAAAGACTTGCCCTGTCGATATGTTTCCACATACCCATCATGTTGAAAATGTAACCTTGTTAATCCTAAAGTAATATTAGATAGCCAATTCTATTTTTGGGTCCCAAAAATGATTAGCGAAATCTATTATTTGGTCATTTTCTATAATCAAACCTTCATTTTCAAGTAATTTTTGCATCCTATCTATAGTTTCGAAATGGGCTTTCCCTGTTAGTAATCCATTTCTGTTTACTACACGATGCACTGGAATTTTTTCGACTAAACTATGCGCCGTATTCATTGCCCAGCCTACCATTCGGCTTGATTGTGCTGAACCTAAATATGATGCAATAGCGCCGTAACTCGTTATACGTCCTTCAGGAATTAGCCTTACCACTTTATATACTAAATCAAAAAAATGAACGTTTTCCTTATTTGGCATAATAATTGAGGTAGAACATGAATATTCTACAAATTTAAATCATTCCAATTTATTTACATTTGCAAATTAAGATTATGATAAAACAATTTACATTACTTACAGTTGTCCTATTATTTGTAACACAAAGCTTTGCGCAAGG
>CANMPY010000103.1 GCA_947499775.1 Bacteroidota bacterium
AACAGGTGTTCTAACCTTAATGGCCGCCTTGGGATATGGAGAGTTGGCGGGCATGTTTCCAAAAGCTGGAGGGCAATATGTATACTTGGCCGAAGCCTATGGCAAAGGAACAGGATTTGTATTTGGGCTTATTACCTTTTTTGTAGTTCAAACAGGCGTAATAGCAGCTGTTGCTATTGCCTTTGCTAAATTTTCGGGGGTGCTAATACCTTGGATTAGTCCCGAGAATATACTCCTCGATTTAGGAGCTATACAGATTAATTCACAGCAATTTATCGGCGTAGCTCTAATTTGGCTTTTGTCGGGCAATAACCTTTTAGGCATCAAAAATGCAAAGATTGTTCAAGGTGTTTTTACAGTGGCCAAAATTGGATCCCTCTTGCTATTAATTCTTGCTGGTATTTATGTAGGGATTAATAGCGACGCTTTTGCACATAATTTATCGCAATTTTGGGATGCAAGAAGTACGAAAATAGGGGCTACTGGAGGTATAATTAAGGAGTCGTTGCAAAACGGACAGCTGGTAATAGTAATAGGAATTGCCATGGTAGGATCTTTATTTAGCTGTGATGCTTGGAATAATATTACCTATACAGCTGGTGAAGTAAAAAATCCGCAGCGAAACATTCCATATAGTTTAATGATAGGAACAGGGATTGTGGTGCTTCTGTATTTTTTAGCAAATGTTTCCTATTTTATGCTTCTGCCAGTAGATGGCGACCCCTTAGGTGCTGATGTTTTGTCGCGCGGGATAATGTGGGCCGAAAATGAAAGAGTAGGTGTGGCAGCAGCCGGCGTAATTTTTGGTGGCGCTGCTATATTTGTTATGGCTTTAATGATAATGGTTTCTACTTTTGGATGTAATAATGGATTAATAATGGCCGGAGCACGATTGTATTATGCAATGGCAAAGGATAAACTATTTTTTAAACAAGCTGCCCGTATTAATACAAAAGGCGTTCCTGGAAATGCAATTATCATGCAAGCTTTTTGGGCTAGTATTTTATGCTTGAGTGGAACCTATGGCAAATTATTAGATTATACCACCTTTGCTTCCTTGCTTTTTTATGTAATTACTATAGGAGGTATTATAGTATTAAGAATAAAACGACCTGAAGCTGAACGTCCCTATAAAACGTTGTTTTATCCACTATTGCCCATATTGTATATTGTTCTAGCAGGAAGTATTTCAGTAATTTTATTGGTTTATAAGTGGGAAACGAGTCGTATAGCAATAAGTATAATAGGACTAGGGATACTCTCTTATTTAGTAATTAAGCGACGTAAAAAAGCCGAAGATAATGATTTTTAACGTGTTAGAAGGCATTTTAGATTTAATCATAATTTGTTTTCTTATTACCATTAAATAAATTTACACCGTGATTGAGAATTTTAGATTTTTTAATCTTTTTTTAGTTTCACTAACTCTCATTTGCAGTGTAAATTCACAATCTTTAGAATGGAGCAATACTCAAAAACTAAGAGGCCAATCTGTTTTAACAACCATAGTAGGTGAAGACGAGTCGGGAATTTATTTAATGCGGCACAGAAATAAGTTTGTTTCTAAATTTATGGTCCTTGAGCGTTATCGCCAAAATCTTGGTTTTGAGAACAGTAAGAGTTTTATACTTAAGAATTCAAGAATTCTTTATGCGGATATGAACGAAAACGGAATTTTCATTGTGAAACTAATACAAAATAGAAATGAAAAATTAGATTTATTAACCATGACCATTTTAAATACAAGTTTTGACGTGATACAACCCGAAACTGAAATTTGTAAGTTAGATAACGATTGGCATTTAGCAGGATTTGATCCTATCATTAAGGCATCGCCCGATCATAAGCACTATTTAATGTTGATGCCATCTCATAAACACAATTTTAAATATGCCATTACCGATACCAAAAATAGTATTCTTAATTTAGGAAATTTTAGTTTAGGATTAGATCATTTAACTGTTAATGTGAAAGACATACTCTTTGATAATGCATTAAAATTCACTTTGCTAATTGCATCACAAACCAAGAGTGGCAAAGGAATTATGTACTCGATTTTTGAGAATAATGATTTAAAGCCAATAAACGATACCAATCATATTCTCATTGAACCAAAACTATTTAAAGATTATAATACGAATATATCAGGGCTTACTGGTTTTTACACTTCAAATAGTGAGCATGGCTATGAAGGTAATTTTATAGCCAATTGGCAAAATCAGAATATCGACTCGATTAATTTGAAAAAAATTCCATTTACCTATGAAATACTAAAGGAATTGGAAGGTGAAACAAAAGCATCTCTTGGTTTTTTGAACCCTAACTTTGAATTTATAAAATTGATTCAGCGTTCGGATGGAGGATTTATCAAAATTTGTGAAAATAAGTCCATTCGCAAAGAACAGGAAATGGTGATGGTAAATGGTATGCCATCGTCGCATGGGAAAAAGATTTACATTTTTGAAAACCTTCTTATTCAAAATTTCACGAGTACAGGGCAATTGGATTGGGAAAATACAGTTTCAAAAAATCAGAATTCTATTAATGATGGGGGGTATTTGGGATCTGTTACTATTGGAGCAACACCCAATTCAATTAATATAATATACAATGACCCGATAGCTGTAGGGGGAGACATTGCGTTGGCTCAATTTTTACCGAACGGAGAAAAAACCATTAAGATTATTGCACATGGAGACGAAATGAATGCCTTTATTATTGCGAGTGAAGGAAAACAAATATCCCCTTATAAAATGGTGATTCCTGTTTTAAAAGACCGTAAGTTTGCCCTCTTAAAACTAAGTTTTAACCAATGATACAGCTTATTCGGGATAGAGGAATTATTGGCATTCTTTTAGGAGTGCTTGTTATTATTTTTTCAAAAGTTTTTTTCGAACCCGTACCTGATTTTATTCAGGTTACCTATACACCCTTATTTTCAGCATTAAAATCGAGCATTGAATTTGTCCCAAATCTTGACATTATCTTAGGAATAACATTCATTATTGTCCAAGCTAGTTTACTCACTTATTTTTTAAATTATCACAAAGTAATTAGCGAACGATCATACTTCCCATTTATTCTATATATTTTATTTGCAGGCGTTTATAATGAACAATTTTATCTAAACCCAGCGTCTTTTCTTAATTTTTTTCTAATTTTAATTTTGGATCGAATGCTTCGACTTCAGGATAGTGGCAAAACCCCTGGGGTGTTATTTTTAGATATTGGAACCTTAATTGGTGTTGCAGTACTGTTTAGCAAAGAGGCTATTTTTTATATTCCTATTATAATAATTGGGTGCTTAATTATATACTCTTACAGTATTCAAAGAATTATTATTATAATGTTGTCAGTTTTTACTGTGCTATTTCTTACGGCGTGTACTTATTTTTTAATTGGAAAATTTGAACAGTTTAGTCTGTTTTTCCAGTACATCCCAATTAATTTGAGCCTCAATTTTAGTCATTGGCAAGAGCGATTTTATTTTTTATTGCTAATCTTTCTTATTGCTTCAATCTTATCCTATTTTCATTTTCAATTTAGGAGCAAAAAAATAACAAACAAATCAAGGCGATTTGCTGGGGTATTCGTGCTTTTATGGTTTATTGGATTGGCAATAGTGGTGTTTCAAGAGCTTAATCTTTGGTGCAATATGGCCTTGAATGTTATTCCGCTAACGGTCTTTTCTACGAATTATTTCCAAGATACCACGGGAAAGGATTGGTTTAAAAATCTATTATTTGTTCTTTTGATAATAAGTTTGATCAATATTCAGATTAATTATTAGGGAAAGGTTAATATTTATATCAAATAGTTTTGGTTTTTTTAATTTAATTATATGAATTCTTATTATTTCTGAGTTTGTACTTATTTTTGTCGAATAGTAGTATACATGAGTGATATAAAAGAAATTGCGATGCTATGCCGTGAGCATATGGATAAATCGCTTGAGCATACCCGTATTGAATTTTCTCGATTAAGAGCAGGTAAGGCTATGCCATCTGTTTTGGATGGTGTAATGGTAGAATATTATGGATCGAATGTACCCTTAAATCAAATTGCCAATGTGAGTACGCCTGATGCACGCACAATTGTAGTGCAACCATGGGAAAAAACCATGATAGTAGTTATTGAAAAGGCTATAATGCAAGCCAATCTTGGGTTGAACCCGCAAAACGATGGCGTAATAATTATGATTGCCGTACCTCCTTTAACTGAGGAGCGTAGATTAGGTTTGGTAAAACAAGTTAAGCATGAAGCCGAAAGCTCAAAAATTTCAATTCGAAACATTAGAAAAGATAGCATTGAGAAAATTAAGAAATTACAAAAAGATGGTCTAAGTGAAGATTTGGCAAAGGACGGAGAATCGGATATTCAAAAATTAGTAGACAGCTATATTAAAAAAATAGATGAATTAGTGGTAGAGAAAGAAAAGGATATTATGACTATATAATTATTGAATACTTCATTTAATTAATTCGGACTTTGAACTAAAGTTGATGATTTAAAAGTTGATTTGTATCAGTTAAAACAAAATTAAGAATCCAGAATACACTCTGCTTATTGACCAACGCTTTAGAAAAGCAGAAAAGACGTATTTCTTAAGCGTTTTTTATAAATGATCTGTGTAAAATTATTATGGTAGAAGCGAAGCTAAGCCCTGAAATGGAATAGGATGTATGCCGAGTCGTTTTGATTAGAGCACAAAAAACAGATAGGCTTGTCTTAAACCCCAAACCATTCATAACACTTTATTTATAGATATCTAAATTGGGCAAAACAGAAGCACTTAAAGACTCTATATTAAACATACCTGAGCTCCCAGGTATTTATAAGTATTACGATACTCAAAATACTCTGCTTTATATTGGTAAAGCAAAAAATTTGAAAAAGCGAGTTAGCAGTTATTTTACCAAACAGCATTTCGAAAATCGCAAAACAGAAGTTCTCGTCTCCAAAATTTGTCGCCTTGAATTTACGGTTGTTAAAACCGAGATTGATGCACTATTATTAGAAAATAGCTTAATAAAAGAATTTAGACCACGCTATAATATTGCGCTCAAGGATGATAAATCGTTTCCGGTAATACGTGTTACCAATGAGCGATTCCCTAAAATTTATGCGATGAGAAACCCCATAAATGATGGCTCCGACTATTTTGGTCCTTATTCGTCGCCTCATGTCATGCACATCGTTTTAGATTTGGTGAAGCAAATTTACCCCATTCGAAATTGCAATTATGTGTTGAGTAAAAAAAACATTGAGGCAAATAAATTTAAAGTGTGCCTCGAATATCAAATTGGAAATTGCAAAGGAGCGTGCGAAGGGTTCGAAACTGAACTAGAGTATATGGAATCCATTAGCCGTATAAAAAATATTTTACGTGGAAACCTATCCGAAGTCAAAAATCATCTAAAAGGGGAGATGCTAAAAGCATCAAGTCAGTTGCAATTTGAACAAGCCAATAGGTTTAAATATAAACTGGATAAGCTTATTAATTATCAAGGCCGTACAACGGTTGTAAGCATAACTATTACAAATGTTGATGTATTTAATATCAGCAGTTCTAATCAATTTGCGTTTGTCAATTATCTGAAAATTGTGAATGGAATGATTATTCAATCGCAAACCATAGAATACCGGAAAGTATTGGATGAGACCGATCAAGAGGTATTAGAAATGGCCATATTTGAATTGAGGGAGCGCTACAAAAGCACCGCAAAAGAAATAATCGTTTCACATAAGCTAGAATTAAGCATTGAAGGATTAAAATTTACAAACCCCAAGGCGGGAGATCGCAAAAAACTATTAGAAATAAGCATGTCGAATTTGCTTCATTTTAAGAAAGAAAAATTGGAGCAGTACGATAAATTAGACCCTGAATTGAGGATAAATCGCTTGATGAATCTTATGCAATCCGATTTAAAATTAAAAGTCATGCCTAAATATATTGAATGCTTTGATAATTCAAATATACAAGGACATTTTCCTGTATCGGCATGTGTGGTTTTTAGAAATGGCAAACCCTCAAAAAAAGAATACCGAATTTTTAACATTAAAACGGTTGAAGGTCCAAATGATTTTGCCACAATGGAAGAGGTGATTACGCGGCGCTATACCCGATTATTAAATGAAAATTCAGAACTACCCGATTTGGTAATTATTGATGGAGGAAAGGGACAATTAAGTTCAGCTGTTGAAGCTATGCAAAGGGTGGGGGTATTTGGCAAATTTGCAGTAATTGGGATAGCAAAACGACTTGAAGAATTGTATTATCCGGAAGATGCTTTGCCACTTTATATTGACAAGAAATCGGAGACTTTAAAAATAATTCAACAATTGCGCGATGAGGCTCATAGGTTTGGCATAACAAAGCATCGCGATTTACGCAGTAAAGGAAGCTTAGGTACTGAACTTACACAAATTAATGGAATAGGAACAGAAACCGCAAAACGTTTATTGCAGGTATTTAAAAGCATTAAAAATATTAAATCTCAGACTTTTGAATCCATAAGCACTGTAGTTGGAAAAGCCAAGGCAAAGGTGGTTATGGATGCATTAATGAAGGATTAACCTGTAAGCTTCCCCAAAAATAGTACAATTTAAAAATAGACAAAAAGTAATTTATTTTATATAGTAAACACTGGTAATATTTTAT
>CANMPY010000104.1 GCA_947499775.1 Bacteroidota bacterium
GCTCCTCAACTGCCACACCTATTACAGCTTTTGTTACGGTACCTTTTCGGTAGAAGAGTTGTTGGATGAAGTGTATAAAAATGGCTATACCACCTTTGTATTAACGGACATTAACAATACCTCAGCCTGTATTGACACCATAAGGATAGCCAAAGAAAAGGGAATGAAGCCGGTATTGGGCATCGACTTCAGAAACCAAGCGCAACAACTGTATGTTGGCATTGCGCGGAACAATGAGGGGTTTAAAGAACTAAATGAACATCTGTCGCACCATTTGCACAGCGGTGATAATTTTGAAAACCGGGCTCCTGATTTTAATAATGCGTATATTATTTACCCTTTAAAAAATTACAAAGGATGGAAATTGAAGGACAATGAATTTGTAGGAATAAGTATAAACGACCTGAGCACTTTTGCTTTTTTATCGGCAAAACATCAAATGGATAAATTGGTAGTTCTACAAACTGTAACCTTTGCCAACAAAAGCCGCTTTAATGCCCACCGCCTGTTGCGGGCCATTGACACTAATAATTTATTGAGCAAACTGCCCAAAGAGCAACAAGCCAAAGGCGATGAAATGTGCCCAGAGAAAGCGGAACTTTATGCTGCTTTGGCCGAATACCCAACTATTATTGCCAATACCGAACGGCTCCTTAACGATTGCTTCATAGATTTTGAATACGGAAAACTGGCCAACAAAAATTTAAAATTTTATACTACAAGCATTCCAGATGATGTTCAATTTTTGCGCAGCAAAGTTATGGAAGGCCTGCATTACCGCTACCCCAATCCCACAAGGGAAGTAATGAGCCGCATTGAAAAGGAACTCGACGTAATTACCCAACTCAATTTTTCTTCCTATTACTTAATCAATTGGGATATCATAAAATATGCCCAACACAAAAATTATTACTACGTGGGACGGGGGAGCGGAGCCAATAGCATTGTTGCTTATATTTTACGAATAACCGATGTGGACCCCGTAGAACTGGATTTGTACTTTGAACGCTTCATTAATCTTTACCGCCAAAATGCCCCCGATTTTGATATGGATTTTTCGTGGACGGATAGGGATGATATTACCCGTTATATTTTTGAACGTTTTGGAAAAAATAAACAAACGGCCTTACTTGGGGCATACAATACCTTTCAAAACGATGCGGTAACCCGCGAACTGGGAAAAGTTTTTGGCTTGCCCTCCGCCGAAATTGACCGATTACAACAAGCGGCACGCTATCCGGATATTGACGATACGGGTAAACTTATTTTACAATACAGCCGCCTCATTCATGGTTTTCCCAGTCATTTAACCATTCATTCAAGCGGTATTATTATTTCGGAGCAGCCTATCAGCTATTATTCGGCCACCAATATGCCGCCCAAGGGTTTTCCCACCACCCAGTTCAGTATGCTGGAGGCCGAGGATATAGGGCTTTATAAATTTGATATCCTCAGCCAAAGGGGTTTGGGTAAAATTAAAGATTGCATAAGTATTGTTAAGCAAAATAAAGGCGATGAGTTTGATGTGCACGATGTGGCCCGTTTTAAAAAAGATGAGGAAGTGAAAAAAATATTGCGCAAAGGCAATACCATCGGGTGTTTTTATGTTGAATCTCCCGCTATGCGCATGTTATTGGCCAAGCTCAAAGCCGATGATTATTTGCGGTTGGTGGCAGCCAGTTCCATTATCCGTCCCGGGGTGAGCAAAAGCGGCATGATGCGGGAATACATTGTGCGCTATCGCGATGAAAATTTGCGCAAAAAAGCCAGGGAGCAAATGCCCGAGCTTTATAATTTATTGGAAGAAACCTATGGTGTAATGGTGTATCAGGAAGATGTGATAAAAATTGCCCATCAATTTGCCGGCCTTACGTTGGCCGAGGCCGATTATCTTAGGCGGGGCATGTCGTGGAAATTTAAAAAGCGAAATGAATTTGCACAGGTAAAAGATAATTTTTTTAATAATTGTATAAAAAAAGGCTACGGTATAAAACTGGTAACCGACATCTGGACGCAGATAGAAAGCTTTGCCAACTTTGCTTTTTCCAAAGGGCATTCGGCTAGTTATGCTGTGGAGAGCTACCAGGCCTTGTTTTTAAAAGCGTATTACCCCTTAGAATATATGGTGGCTACACTCAATAATGGCGGGGGTTTTTATAAGCCCGAACTTTATTTGCACGAAGCCCGCATGCACGGGGCAAGCATCAAACCTCCCTGCCTCAACAACAGCGGCGTGCTGTGCGAAATAAAAGGGACTACTATTTACCTTGGCCTCAGTATGATAGCCGAACTGCAGCATCATAATATTATTGAGCTATTGAAAGAGCGCCAACGCAATGGCCTGTTTAGCGATATGTACGATTTTGTAAAACGGGTTCCCTTATCCATAGAGCAAATGCGCTTATTGATACGAGCCAAAACATTGAATTTTACAGGCCGCAATAAAAAAGAATTGTTGTGGGAAATTCACGCCATGCTTCAGCCTACAAAGACCACCCGCCCCACCAAAGACCTGTTTGAAGCTAAAATAAAAACCTGGAAACTGCCCGCATTGATTGATTCCAAAATTGATGAGGCCTTTGATGAAATAGAATTGTTTGGTTTCCCCTTATGCTCACCGTTTGAATTGCTCAAAGACCCTTTGCCCACCACGCTTAAATCGGAAGATCTGAAAAATAATATTCATAAATACGTGGCCATCGTGGGTTACCTTATCACTGTAAAACCCACCCGCACCAGCAAAGGCGAACGCATGTATTTTGGAACCTTTATTGATATTGAGGGAAAATGGATTGATACGGTTCATTTTCCACCTAGCGCTAAGCAATATCCCTACGCCGGCCCTGGTTGCTACGAGCTACGCGGAAAAGTAGTGGAAGAGTATGATTTTGTAAGTATTGAGGTGAGCTATATGAAACGGTTAGCTACGGTAGATAGGGAAGTTTGAGATAGATGGTATTGAAAAAAAAGAACCCCTCATGTTGCTGACATGAAGGGTCTGGATTTTCTGATAGATTTTAGTGATCCGGAAGGGATTCGAACCCCTGGCCCACAGATTAGAAATCTGTTGCTCTATCCAACTGAGCTACCGGACCAAAAAAAAACCCCCTCCGTAGCGAAGGGGGTAGTCGGGGTGGCAGGATTCGAACCTACGACCTCCTGCTCCCAAAGCAGGCGCGATACCGGGCTACGCTACACCCCGAAATTAGTATTTCGGTATTATTTTTTCAACCTCCACTTCGAACCTTCTGTCGTCTCCAACCATAAGTCGGCGCTCGATTCCAGCTCTTCTTCACCTCCTAATTCAACTCGGTGCGGTGAGGGAGGGATTCGAACCCTCGGTACAGTTTCCCGTACGGCAGTTTAGCAAACTGCTACTTTCGGCCACTCAGTCACCTCACCAAAATTTCATTTTCCATTGGTACTCTTTGTTTTCGAACCCGATATGTTTTCTAATAATATTAGATAAATCGTATTCGTTTTATTAAATACCCCAATTAAAATAAAGATTAACTGGTTTTTTTTAAGGAGGTGCAAATATAAGAGATTTTATTTGGGACTACCACAATAAAATGCACAAATATTTTGTAACTTTTTTTTGCTATTATTTTTTTATAAATAATATTCATTAATCTTGCTACGCTAAAATACTAAGAATAAATAATGGTTAAAAATAAAATTCTATATCAACCTATTGATTTAAAAATATACGCTTCAACAGAGTGGTTGGCCGATAATAAAAAAAAATACAGAACAGTTTTTGAAACCGAGGAGTGTACCTACGTTTATTGTGAGTTTACATTTTTAAATTTAAATTTTAAAAAAGCAGACTGGAATCTAAAACTGCATATGGTGTGCATCGATAATGAGAATAATGAACTATGTAAATTAAACTGCGATAGAATTGTGTTGCCCAACGATAATTTAATATATGTTAGAGAGGGATGGGGTACAAAAACTAAAGGAACATTTTGGAAGCCAGGTATATATAAATGGCAAGTATTTTCAGGAGAGGAGCTCATACTTGAAAGGCCGTTTTATATTCAAAACTTTGGGAAAGTGAATAACGCTGCAGAGCCTTATTTTAAATTCGACAGCTTAAAATTGTATGAAGGACCCGATGCCAATGTAAAATTAAATGACCGAACCTATTATTCCGTGTTTAATTTTAATTTTACCCGCTATGTATGGGCAGAGTTAAATGCCAAAAATTTAATTAAGGGTGTGAATTATTGGGCTTGTGAATTAACTTTTAATTTTAGAACGAGCAATCATCTATTAAAGGGGTCAATCACTAAAATGTTTTTTGTTTATCCTCAAGACGATGAGTTTACGGTAACAATAGGGTGGGGTTCGGACAAAGTGGGTACTTGGGGTAAGGACGATTATATAGTGGATGTATTATTTATGGATCAACTTTTAGCCAGCAAGGTTTTTACCATAGGAGATGATTATGTGGAGGCCAATGCCGAAGATTTTCTTTTGCCTTCAACCTTTGTCGAATTTGATGGCTTAAGCATAGAAGATAATACCTTAGTGGATGATGATTTTGGCATGAATGACTACGAAACAGGAAAAGTTCACCAAACCAACGAAACAGTAGAGGTTATTATGAAAGAGTTAGAGGGTTTGATAGGCCTTTCTGACATTAAAGATAAAATAAAGGAATACAGCAATTATCTTGGGTTTATTACACTTAGGAAGGATAAAGGCTTAAAAGAAAAGGAAAAAATTAGTTTACACGCTATCTTTCGTGGCAATCCGGGAACTGGTAAAACAACGGTTGCTCGAAAATTAGGAAAAATTTACAATAGCTTAGGGCTGCTTTCAAAAGGGCATGTGTATGAGGTAGATAGAGGTGATTTGGTTGCAGAGTTTATAGGGCAAACCGCTCCAAAAACAAAAGCGGCATTAAAAAAAGCAAACGGGGGCATATTATTTATAGATGAGGCGTATTCATTAGCTCGAAAAGACGATGATGCCAAAGATTTTGGCAAGGAGGTGATTGAGATTTTACTAAAAGAATTGTCCGATAACGATGATATCGCCATTATTTGTGCTGGCTATCCGGCTGAGATGGATCATTTTTTAGAATCAAATCCTGGTTTGAAATCTAGATTTAATATGTCGTATGATTTTCCGGATTATTTACCGCAGGAACTAATCAAAATTGCCGATTATGCATGCGAGCGCCGTGGAATAGGGTTAAATGAAAATGCATCTACCCTGCTATATAAAAAACTAGTTGAGGTTTATCGAGATAGGGATCAATTTTTTGGCAATGCGCGTTTGGTAAATAGTTTAATTGATGAGGCAAAAATGAATTTAGGATTAAGGGTAATGAACACCCAGTTTCCTGAAAAACTTACGCCCGACGAACTCTCTATAATTATGCCGGCCGATATAGAAAAGTTATCGTTTAAGAAAAAATTAGCAACGGCCGATATTCCTATCGACGAAGATTTATTGAAAGAGTCGGTTGATAAAATAAAGCGCATGATTGGGCTTGAAACGGTTAAAGAGGATATTGATGAATTAATAAAATTAGTTCGTTTTTATAATGAAACGGGCAAGGATGTTAGGCAAACGTTTTCGCTTCACACGGTTTTTACAGGAAATCCGGGAACAGGTAAAACAACTGTAGCTCGAATATTGGCTCAGATTTATAAGGCCTTGGGTATTTTAGAACGCGGGCATCTTATTGAGTGTGATAGGCAATCATTGGTAGGAGGATATGTTGGGCAAACAGCCATAAAAACGGCAGAGATTATAGAAAGGTCAATGGGCGGCGTTCTATTTATCGACGAAGCCTATTCGCTTACCGAAGGAGGGCAGAGCGATTTTGGGAAAGAAGTAATTGAGATTTTACTAAAACGAATGGAAGACCGCCGTGGCGATTTCATTGTTATTGCCGCAGGATACACCGACAATATGAAACGGTTTATCGAATCTAATCCAGGTTTAAAATCGCGATTTGATAGGATATTTCATTTTGAAGATTTTAAAGAAACGGAGTTGTTTGAAATTGCTAATAATCAAATCTTAGAAAATAATTTAACGCCTAACCCCGAGGCTAAGCTTGAATTGAAACGTATAACGGAGTTGATGTATACAAGCCGTGATAAATTTTTTGGAAATGGGCGTGCCATTCGAAAATTAGTAGAAGAAATTATAAGGCATCAACATCTTCGCATGTCAGAGATTGCAGTATCTAAACGAACCATAGAATTAATTTCGGAACTGACGGCTAGCGATATTCAAGAAGTTAATCTGAAAGAAATTATCCAAAAAACCAAAACAACGGGAATAGGGTTTCAGCAAAATTCATAATACAAAGGCTTTGTTAGGCAAAGTATTAACCAAAATCCTTTTTGTCTAGATAAAATAGAAAAGCTATTTTTGCGGACTTTTAAAAATTTAAAAATAATATGCATTCAATAATTTATTTAGTCCCAATATTGGGTATTGTCGGTTTAATAGTAATGGCAGTAAAAAGTGCTTGGGTTAGCAAGCAAGATGCAGGTGATGCTAAAATGCAAGAACTTGCTGGTTATATTGCCGATGGCGCTATGGCTTTTTTGAAAGCTGAATGGAAAGTATTAGCCATTTTTGTGGCTTTTGCTTCAGCAT
>CANMPY010000105.1 GCA_947499775.1 Bacteroidota bacterium
CTTCTATCTGGCCATAGAGAGTTAAACCGCTTAACAGCATAATGAAAATAAAGAGAAAACGCATTTTTGAATACTAAATAAAAATCAGATTTAATTCTACCGAAACTGAAAATGCAAAAATAATAGATTCACTCCTATGAGGGGTATTAATATTTACAAGTATAGGATTACTCTTAACAATTGTTTGTATTTTTGCCATAGAAAAAAAGTGTAAGGGAATCCCGTTAAATCCGGGGACAGTGCCCGCTGCTGTATATTCTATCGCAATGATTTGCAACCCATTAAGCCACTGTGGCGCCAAAAGCGTTATGGGAAGGCGGCAAATCATGGAATGAGTCAGAAAACCTGCCATCTTTTCTAATTTTAAAAGCCGTGCTTTCGGGAATAAAAGCCGTAGAATAATGAAAAGAATACCGCTTCTTCCGCTTCTAATTTCACTTTCATTGCCACTTGTTGCGCAAAGGGACTCTGTATGGACTAAGGATTTAAAAGAAATTGCAATAGAGGCTCAACGAATTCAAATATTTAGCAATGGCAATAGAGTTGAAGCGCCTGATTCATTCCTTAAAGCGCAATTAAAATCAACAATGTTATCATCTTTACTAGATGCTACAAGTGGAATAGTCATTAGAAGCTATGGACCTGGGATATTAGCAACTTCATCGTTTAGAGGGGGAAATGCACAGCAAACCGCCATTACATGGAGCGGATTATCTATAAATAATCCAGTAAACGGCCTATGCGATTTCAATCTTATCCCCTCCTTTCTTTTCGATGATGTAAATGTTCTTCCGGGATTAACGAGTTCATTACAAGGTAGTGGAGCCATTAGTGGCGGCATTAATTTATCTAGTCATTTTCCGAACAAGGTCGGTTACGCTGTCGAAGCATTACAATCTCTAGGAAGTTTTGGTTCATTTAGCAATGGATTACGTATTGAAGTGTATAGAAAAAAATGGAAGCATTCGAGCAGAATTTTCGGTTCCTCCACTCAAAATAATTATCCATTTATTAACTATTCAGAATTTGGAAACCCAACACAAATGCTTTCCAACGCGGCATGTAAGGTATTATCTGCCGTACACGAAACCTCCTTTCATAATTTAAAATCAGGAACTTTTAAAGCTTCGTATTGGGGAAGTATTGCCCAACGCCAAATTCCACCAACTATGTTAAATTCAGTATCGGATGCATATCAATTTGACAAAATCCATAGAATAAAGTTACAGTGGGACAAAGCAATTAAAAATGTGAACTTAAAATGCCATTCCTATTTTCAAACGGACCATCTGCGTTATAACGAATCCGCTA
Source organism: Bacteroidota bacterium (assembly GCA_947499775.1). Classification (GTDB taxonomy): domain Bacteria; phylum Bacteroidota; class Bacteroidia; order NS11-12g; family UBA9320; genus JABWCE01. Next base: position 1,312 of record CANMPY010000105.1, read on the forward strand.
TAGACATCAACTCCTTATCAAAATCGTTTTTTTATACCAATGATTTAGAAATGAGGGCTAAACTACTTAATAACTCAAAAACGGGATTAGGAATAATTCATACCTATGCCGAAGCGCATATTTCGAATATTTTACCTTCAGAAAATACGCTACTTAATAGCTCTAGCAGAAATTTAGTTGCCTTTTGGTTAAGCCATACTCAAAAAATACCAAAACTCAGAACCATACTTACAGCAAGCGTTCGAAAAGAAATTCTCAATGCAAAAGCCCTGCCCTTCATCCCAACTTTAGGTCTTAAAACTAGCCTAACTAAAACTTTCGAAATCTATGGTCAATGCAGTCGTGTATTTAGGTTTCCAACCTTAAACGACCTCTATTGGATTCCAGGCGGAAATCCTAATTTAAAAGCAGAATCGGGTTGGGCACAGGAGCTTACGACAGAATTTCATCAATCAAAAAACAAAATATTTTACAGCCTATCCCTAACTGGTTTTAATAGAAAAATAACCAATTGGATTCAATGGCAGCCAATAAACTCGCAAATTTGGTCACCCATCAACATCGGGTTTGTTAAAAGCAGCGGACTCGAACTAAGAAGCAGCCTCAATGCCAAGTTTACAAAAAAAACGAGTGGCCGAGCCGGACTAGGGTTTGACTATACCGTATCTCAAAATTTAGAAATAAACCAGCCAAATTTCAAAAAGCAATTAATCTATATCCCCTTCTTAAAATCTAACGGATTTGCAACTCTAATTTACAAAAACAGTGGCATTACCCTCCAAGGATTATTGGTTGGAAAACGATTTACAAGTTCGGATAATTTGGATTCTTTACCGCAATACTGCGTTTTTAACATCCTGATAACACAAACAGTTCAATTCAAAAAACAAGATATAAACCTGTATTTTAAGGTAAATAACCTATTGAACAAGCCATATGAAGCTATCATTTGGCGTCCGATGCCCGGCATCAATTTTGAAATTGGAGTAACTGTAGTTGTCAACCACTTAAAGCCACCTCTCTTAAAAAATAATTAATAAACCGTCGTGAAAATAAAATCAATACTATCTTTACTCCTCCTTTTAATTACCTCTTTTTATGGGTTTTCACAGTATGCACCAGCTGCTGGAAAACCAGGAAGTTCTGCATTATTCAAAGATTCATCCATTTTTATAAACTGGGCTGTGCAATGCACAATAAAACGAGGGTGGAAAAATATAGCTCAAAAAGATTCAGGCCTCGCCACTATTGGCGATGGTAATTCGGTTATAGGAAAAGCAGGTGAAAACGGGGTTGTAAGTTTGGGGGATAGCGGTATAGCAATTTGCGAATTCAATATCCCTATAAAAAATGGTGAGGGGTATGATTTTGCTGTATTTGAGAACACATTCGACGATCGTTTTTTGGAGCTTGCTTTTGTAGATATTAGTTCAGATGGTTTTCGATATTTTAGATTTCCTTGCCACAGCTTAACCGATACATCACTACAAACAGGAGCATTTGGATATACTGAACCTGAAAACATTAACAACCTTGCAGGAAAATATAGAACAGGGTATGGAACGCCTTTTGATATTGCTGACTTGCCCGACTATAAAGACTTGGATAAAAACAATATTCGCTTCGTAAAAATTGTGGATGTAGTGGGGAGTATAAATTCAAAATTCGCAAGCTTTGATTCAGCTAATCGAAAAATTAATGACCCCTGGCCAACTCCATTTGCCTCGAGCGGATTCGATTTGGACGCAATAGGAGTTATTAACCAAAAAAGCATTTCAATTATTCAAACCTTAGCCCCCAACCAATTTATTAAAGGGCCCAATCCAATTAAGGATGAACAAAATTTAATTATGACCAATGACAATGGACAATTTTTAAAACTGAAAATTTATAATGCCTATGGCCAAATCATACATAGCTTTGAAACCACACAATCGGATATAAATATTGAAGCCAGTGAATTGCCTTTAGGATTATTTTACATTGAATTGTTGGGAACAGGAAAAAATTTCATGTATAGAGGTATAAAACTATGAAAGCAAATTTTAAATTAAAGCAAATTTTAAGTTTGCTTCTTTGCATGATATTGGCATTGTTTCTAACAAATTGCAACGACGAGCCCACAAAACCACCCTTAGAACTCATACCAAAAGGAAAGGGTTTGTATGTAATTAATGAAGGCACTTATGGAATGGGTAATGCCTCACTCTATTTTGTTAATTTAGAAGATAGCAATACAGCCACAGACTTATTTAAAGCGGCAAATAATCGACCACTTGGCGATATTTTTCAAAGTATGGTTCTAATTAATAATAATGCCTGGTTGATTGTAAATAATTCAAGCAAAATAGAGGTTATTTCCACAAAAGACTCAAAATCAATTGGCACCATAAAAGGGCTTAAATCGCCCAGATATGCTTCAGAAGTATTGCCTAACAAAGTTTATGTTACCGATTTATATTCGGATGCCATAAGCATAGTGGATGCCATTACACTTACCAAAACAGGTGAAATTAAATGCCAAGGATGGACCGAAGAAATGATTTTGTTTCAAAATAAAGTTTGGGTAACCAATCACAATAGCCATTACTTATATGTTATCAACCCCAATACGGATAAAATAAGCGATAGCATAAAACTGGCCTATGGTGGATCAAGTTTATTATCGGATAAGGCTGGTAAAATTTGGGTGCTTTGCTCAGGGGATGTAACTAAAAACAAAACAGGTGGCCTTTTTTGCATAAATCCCAATACATTAAGTATCGAGAAACAAATTCTATTTAATTCAGCGGCATTTAATCCGGTAAAACTAAAGCAGAATAAGGCTAACGACACCTTGTATTACATTAATCAAGGCCTATTTTGTATGACTAAAAGTGCCGATTACATGCCAACTCTTCCATTTATTACCCAACCGAGTAATGCGTCATTTTATGGGCTTACCATAAATCCAGTAAATGGCAACATCCTTGTTGCTGATGCTGTAGATTTTGTAAGCCGGGGAAATTTATTTGTATACTCACCTACTGGAAATTTATTAAAATCATATAAAGTGGGAATAGTACCAGGAGAATTTATGTGGTGGTAAGCGGCACTAGGCTATAATTTCTGCGTCAAATAATACTTTGGTGTATTTTTACAAACCCACCTTTATAACTTACCTTTGCATCACGCTATGAAATTAAATGAATTAACGAGCATTAGTCCCATTGATGGTCGCTACCGCAAAGTCACTTCTGAACTATCTCCATATCTTTCCGAATGGGGTTTAATCAAATATAGGGTATTGGTTGAAATTGAATATTTTGCTTTAATGTGCAAAACGGTTCCTCAATTGTCAAGCATTCCACTTGCCGAACTTTATCCCAAACTTAAATCCATATATCAAAATTTTACTGAAGATGATGCCCTCGAAATTAAAGCAACTGAGGCCATTACCAATCACGATGTAAAAGCGGTTGAATATTTTATAAAGAAAAAATTGGAGGTTTTAGGTTTTGGGCAATTCAATGAATTTGTACATTTTGGTCTCACCTCGCAAGATATAAATAATACAGCTATTCCACTTTCATTCAAAGCAGCAAATGATGAAATTGTTTTTCCTAGCTTAAGAATCTTAACGGACAAACTTCAAACTTTGGCAAGCGGATGGGCAGATATTTCAGTATTAGCACGAACGCATGGACAGCCAGCTTCACCTACTCGATTGGGAAAGGAAATTGAGGTTTTTATAAGCCGATTAAACCAGCAAATCAAAAATTTTGAAGGCATACCTTATAGTTCAAAATTTGGCGGAGCTACTGGAAATCTAAATGCGCATTACATTGCCTATCCTGATTACAATTGGCATGAAATTTTCGATGCGTTTAGCGCAAGTTTAGGCTTAAAACGATCGTACCCAACAACTCAAATTGAGCATTATGATAATTTAGCTGCGCAATGCGATGCTTTTAAGCGAATCAATACCATTTTGATTGATTTATGCCGCGACCTTTGGACCTATATTTCAATGGAATATTTTAAACAAAAACTCAAAGAAGGTGAAATTGGGAGCTCGGCTATGCCGCATAAGGTGAACCCAATTGACTTTGAAAATTCGGAAGGAAACCTGATGTTGGCCAATAGTTTATTCGAATTTTTAGCGGCTAAACTCCCTATTTCGCGAATGCAACGTGATTTGACCGACTCCACTGTACTTCGAAATTTAGGAGTACCATTAGCCCATTCCATAATAGCCTATACTTCAATACTTAAAGGACTAAATAAATTAATTGTTAATCCTTTAAAAATAGAAGAGGATTTAGAAAACAATTGGGCTGTAGTAGCCGAAGCAATACAAACCATTTTACGTCGTGAACAGATAGAGAAACCCTATGAATTATTAAAGGATTTAACCCGTACCCATTCAAAAATTACGAAAGAATCTATGCATGAATTCATTGAAAATCTTACGGTTTCAGATTCAGTAAAACGTGAACTTAAAGCCATTACACCCTCTAATTTTGTAGGTAAATAAATGAATAAACCAACTGTTGTGTTAGGCGCTAATGCCAATCCCGAAAAATACGCTTATAAAGCTATCGAATTTTTGCAATCTATAAATCAACCCATTTATGCTGTAGGTATTAAAGCAGGCGAAGTGTTGGGATTGCCTATCGAATCTGACTTTTCCAATATAAAAGACCCTATTCATACCGTTACACTGTATGTAGGAGCTCAAAACCAATCGAATTGGATACAGCCAATTTTAGATTTATTTCCCGAACGGGTAATCTTTAATCCCGGTACTGAAAATCCTGAATTTGCAGAAATGCTTGAAGAAAAAGGAATTAAAGTGGAGGAAGCCTGTACATTGGTAATGGTAAGAACCGGCGTTTATTAAAGGGCGTATTACCGTTTGCTCAAAATGAAATGAGTTAGATTTACCATTTCAACTTTTTACTTACTAATCCAGCAAGTCCTACGGTTAAATAATACGGGACCATCAAAATATCGAAGAGCCAATAAAATCCCCAAATTTTAGAAATTCTAAGTTTATCCATGCTTTTAAATAGCACTATTCCTTGAACACCTATACGCAAGGCAAAAATTGATGCTATGTAAATCCAGTATTCAAGACCCATGATAAGCGTTGCTATTAGACTAAGGTAAAAAAGGATATGGATTAGGTTAAAAAAACCTAACGAGCGCTTATGCTTTCCTTTATAATATTTGCCAGTATAAAAATGCCTTTTCTTTTGATTCCACCATTGCCCCCAAGTTGTTTTTGGTTGCGATTCAG
>CANMPY010000106.1 GCA_947499775.1 Bacteroidota bacterium
TTTCGTCCTCAATACCTGATGGCGGAAATCTAAGGGTAGGTATTGTATGTGCAGAATGGAATAGTAATATAACAGACGCGCTGCTTAAAGGAGCAATATCGCTTTTAGAAAAATCTGGCGTTGACTCTCAAAATATTACGACTTTATATGTACCTGGAACATTTGAGCTACCGTTTGCAGCGCAACAATTGGCCGAACTACAAGAAATAGATGGCGTAATTTGTATTGGTTGTGTTGTTCAAGGCGAAACGCCTCATTTTACATTTATTTGTCAGGCTACAGCTCAAGGAATAATGGATGTAGGTCTCAAATTTAATAAGCCCATAATTTTTGGGGTACTTACCACAAATACTATTCAGCAAGCTGAAGACCGCGCAGGAGGAATACATGGCAACAAAGGCGAAGAAGCCGCTTTTAGCTTGCTAAAGATGTTAGCCTGATATTAATAAAGTTGCTCAAAGGCGCTTTCCCTTTTCGAATAGGGTTCAGTGATGCTTTCACTTTATCAATTTTTCTTCTTCACTAAAGTCATCACTGGTCTAAATCCAATATAACTATGTTGTTCTATTGGCTTGCAATACAATGAAACTTCTGGTTGCAAATAGAATGTGCTATGGCACCAACTCCCTCCTTTAACCGCGAAAAAACCATCTTTTTTATAAATAGGTTTTAAATTATAGGGATTATTACAATACACATAGCTTTTGGCAGTATCATATACCTCTTTACCATTGCAGCTTGTAAATGTAACAACCCGTTTCAAACCTTTGTCGTAATACACTTTGGAACTATCCGTAAAGTTATAGGCCGGCGATAGTGTCCATTCTGCCACATTGCCCATTAAGTTATAAATTCCGTGCTTTGTTGGTTTGTATTTATTAACTCTTACGGGATACATACCTCCATCTATTGAGTAATAATTCAATTCAGCGCCTTCTTTAGTTAAATCTACGCCGAAGTTAAGATTATATTTTTCTTTCGTTTTCAACAGCCTATCTTTAATAACCCATGCGGCCTTCCAACTGCTATCTTTAACCTTAAAATAGGAATAATAAAAGGCAGACTCCCATTGCTTATCAGTTGGTAACGAAACGAAACAAACATGATCGGTATATTTTCCTGATTCAGCCAAAGCCTTGTTTATCTTGTCTTGCAACCATTGGCAAAAAACCAATGCTTGATTTTGGGAAATACCAACAACAGGATAATCCGCATATTTTGGGTGCGAAAAATAATATTTCCGCATTGGTTCATTATAAGAAAGCTCAAAATCCGTAATCCAACTATTAGTATCAGGCAACATAGTAGGATTTTTTATTTCATTTACAAATTCAAAGTATTCCTGATTCGTTACTTCCTTGTTATAAATATAAAAGGCATCTGTATTAATTTTTTGGCAGGTTTTAACAAAGTTAACAGAATCATTTCCTTCTATTCCATTTAATTTAAAATCAAGAGGTGGCAAATAAACCCAATTATCGGCTATCGGTTTTGGAAGTTTAATTGGGGTTTGTCCATAGGCCAAAGTAGCCACTCCCAAAATAAAAAGTAAAGTAAATTTTTTCCTATTCACACAAACGAAAGTATGACAAATAAAAGCACTTTGTATTTGAGAACAATTTCTATTTTAAAAAAAACCTTTTGTTATAGCGGAATTACTTGTTCAAATTTGCACACCCATTCAAATAAAGACCTGACAGGTTTTTAAAACCTGTCAGGTCTAATAGAAATAATCATGCTAGCCATCCAAAACACGTCTACCGAACCATACTTCAATCAAGCTACAGAAGACTATTTACTTAAAAATGTTGAGGAAGATATTTTTATGCTTTGGCAAAACGACAATGCAATAGTCATAGGCAAACACCAAAATACCCTTGCCGAAATAAATATGGAAACGGTGAATGAAAAAAAAATAAAAGTAGTTAGGCGATTAACTGGTGGTGGTGCTGTATTCCATGATTTGGGCAATCTTAATTTTACCTTCATTATGAATTATGATGATGCGCAACCTGAAATAGATTTTAAAAAGTACACAAGACCTATTATTGGCGTTATGGCGGAGTTGGGTATCGAAGCTGCGTTTTCAGGACGAAACGATATTTTGATTGATGGACAAAAATTTTCGGGAAATGCCGAACATATTTTTCACCAGAAAAAAAGGGTACTTCATCATGGTACATTATTGTTTAATTCGCAAATTTCAGATTTATCAGCAGCCTTAAAAGTAAACCCTTTAAAATTTGAAGACAAAGCAGTGAAGTCGGTACGCAGCAGGGTTACCAATATTTCGAGCCATTTAAAAGAACCTATATCGGTTGAAGAATTTCGGGATAAGGTAATGGCTTATATTGTAAGTATCTACAGCGATGTGAAGCCTTATGAATTAACACAAACCGATAAAAAAGCCATACAACAATTGGCCGATGAAAAATATAGTCAATGGCAATGGAACTATGGCTATTCGCCAAAATACAGTTTTCAAAAAGAGATTAAAACCAAGGCTGGTATTTTTGAAATCTACCTCGAAGTAGACAAAGGATTAATACAAGTCATCAAAATTTCTGGTAATTTATTTACCAAACAAGATAGGGAAGAACTTGAATCTGCCTTGATTGGAAAAGAACATCGATCGGAAGTAATTTTGAAAAACCTTAAAAATATTCCCAACAGCGCTTACTTTAATACTATTTCAGAGGAGGAATTATTAGGAGCATTTTTTTAATTCTTATAAAAATTCTCAATATTACGAATACCCGATGACCAAAAAAAAAGAAAAGGTATCCCGCATCATCCAAATCCTTGAAGATTTGTTTCCAGATCCTCCAATACCATTAGATCACAAGGATCCATATACCTTATTAATTGCAGTGTTGTTATCAGCTCAATGCACCGATGTGCGCGTTAATAAAATAACGCCTTTGCTTTTCAAACGGGCCGATAATCCGTTTGATATGATCAACCTAAGCATTGAAGAAATTAGGGAAATAATAAAACCTTGTGGCCTTTCACCGGCCAAATCAAAAGCTATTTTCAACCTTAGCCATATTTTGATCGACAAATATCAAGGCGAAGTTCCTAAATCGTTTGAAGCACTTGAAGAATTGCCTGGAGTAGGGCATAAAACTGCTTCAGTAGTAATGAGCCAATCTTTTGGTGTTCCAGCATTTCCGGTCGATACACATATTCATCGATTAGCTACACGCTGGGGATTAAGCTCAGGAAAAAATGTAACAGAAACCGAGCGCGATTTAAAACGCCTCACCCCAAAAGCAAAATGGAATACCCTTCATCTTCAAATAATATTTTTTGGGCGCGCATATTGCCCAGCAAGAGGACATGAACCGACAGCTTGCCCTATTTGCAGTATTTATGGTTAGAAAAAAAACTAAAAATACTTATCAATTAAATACACCATTGATCCAATAGAGGCTGCACCCATTTCGAGCTCTCGCTTATGCACATTTTCCAACACATCTGTTTTGGCATGTTATATGTAAAAAATAGTAACTCTAATAAAAAATCAATTACATTACTAAACTAAATGTCAGTTTAGTGTAATAATCTACCGGTAATTTGGTAATAAATAATAAAAACCTTTTTTTACCAAAAATCCAAAGTGGTAAAAATCAAATCATTCAAGTATTTAATTGTGTTTTTAGGGCTAAATTTTATGGCATTATCCTCATTTGGGCAAGAACATAATCCACCATCAGGACCTTGCAATTTCTCGGATTTTGAAAAGTTTTGTTTTAAAAATTCCTCAAACCAAACATTCGGAGGCTCCCCTTTAACTTTAGGTTGCGACTATGAAGTTTGTGTAAAAATAAAACCTAAACCAGAATGTAGCATTAATTGTGAAATGGTGCTTAACCCAAATGGGCATTGGGTAGAAACTTGCTTTATATTAGCCGTTGGGCAACAACATTGTTTTAATATACCGGTGCCAAGCAAGCCTATAACCAACTGTTTTATTGTTGAAATTACAATGAAAGTTGTAACCCATTCACCGACCTTGGTTACTAACCTACAATCAGATTTTCCAAATGTTGGCTTATTTAAAATGATACATAAACATTGTCTTCCAAGTGCTACTTGGTATTCAACATTAGAAAGAATCGCAGCAGGAGGGTCGGTAGATTATAACTTCAATATTATAACTGTAGGTATTCTGGGTGGATAATTTATAATAGATTTAATATTTTTATAGGGTTATGAAAGGATTATTTATATTCATTTTTATTAGCATAGCACACCTTAAAGGTTTTGCCCAAATACAGTTTTTAGAGACTTTTGATACTAAGCGATCCATTAACGGATGGAAAGTGAAGAGCAATGGTGTGATAAAGCATACCGACCATTTTACATTCAATGGTGAAACATTTTATAAAAACACGAAAGATTCATTTTTTGTATTTTATGATACTACATTCAACTGGAATTATAGCTTTACATTATTTAAAAAATTTAAGGCCATTAAGGCTGAAGAAATACGCTTCGGCTTTGCCAATTTCTCCAATGATAAAGAAGACTATTTTTATTATAGTTGCACTATTTTAGATAAAAATAAAAATCCCTTGTTATCGTTCACATTTCCAAAATATTCAAGTTCCAACCTTATATATATTACAGGTGGAGGTGTTGGATTAGCGACTAAACAGGATACGATGTGGCAAAAGGCCGACAGCATGGAAATAATATTTCATTTTAATCCAGCCCATCCTTACGATTCGATTGAAAGGATGGTAGTTATAGATGAGATTTCTTTAGATAAAGTTTTCGCATCATTTAAAACCCAAACCACAACCAGTTTTGAAGTTTTTCCAAACCCGGCTTCAAAAACCTTTCATTTTAAGTTTCCTGCATTTATGAAACCTGAACAAATCAATTTATATGACTATACAGGTAGATTAATTATTAGCAATTATCAGAGGGATGTTTTAAATGTAGAAAGTATTAAGAACGGTTTTTATTTCATTTCAATACTGTTTGAAAATGGAGATACAGCAACACAAAAGGTAGAGATTAAATAAAAACTAAAAATACTTATCAATTAAATACACCATTGATCCAATAGAGGCTGCACCCATTTCGAGCTCTCGCTTATGCACATTTTCAAACACATCTGTTTTGGCATGATGAAAATCGAAGTAACGCTGGCTATCGGGCAAAAACCCTAAAAGTATCATATTAGGATTGATGGTTAAAGCTGAATCTAATTTTAAGGGATTAATATCAACGCCACCGCCTCCACTTGGCTTAAAAACATGGCAACCATAGGGTTCTAAAATAGATCGATAACTCGAAATAATTTGGTATAGGCTATCGGAAGCTGAAATAGAAAAACCCCTAGGAGTATGTCCACCAGCATCGCTTTCCAAGGCCATCAAATGTTTCTCACCTCTATCCTTTACCCATTGAGCATATCCCTTCCCCCCCCTATTTCCATTTTCTTCGTTCATAAATAGAACTACCCTTACCGTATGTTTTGGTCTGTATCCATTGGCCCTAATCATACGTAGCACTTCTATGCTGTGTACTATTCCAGCTCCATCATCGTGAGCTCCTTCGCCAATATCCCAACTATCCAAGTGCCCACCAACTGTAATAATAGAAGCATTTTTCGATTTGCCTCTAATTTCGGCCACTACATTATAGCTTTGCTTATCGGGCAACGTTTTACAATTCAAGCGAAGTCCAATTTCTAAATCAGGCATATCTTTTAAGCGCTGACTTAGCATATCGGCATGCTCGGTACTAATAGCTACTGCTGGTATTTTATTATTTTCGTCCGTATATCCCATTCCTCCGGTATGCGGATTATTGTCGTGTTTATGGGTCATGCTTCTTACAATTACACCTACTGCGCCATACTCGGCAGCTTTAGAAGCGCCATTATATCGTTGGCTAACACAGGCGCCATAAGCTTCAAACCCATTTATTGTTTTTGCATCAAATGGTTTATTTAAAAATACAATTTTCCCTTTTATGGCCTTTTCCCCCAACAATTCTAAATCTTCTAAGCCATACGCCATTACTACCTTTGCTTTTAATAATCCATTTGTCCCTACCGACCCTCCTAGTGCAGTAATATTTAATCGCGTATCGTCGTGATAGATTGTGGCCAATTCAATATTACCTCTCGACCAACACGGCACTGTTATTGGAATTTTATACACCGTATCAACCCACATCGATTTTAGTAGATTATAACCCCAATTTACAGCCGAGTCGGCGGCTGCGCTTCCACTTATGCGATGACCAACTCCCTTGCATAATGTTCTTAAATTTTCATAGGCTTTGCCATCTTCCAAGGCCATATCAAAAATGCGACGTATTTGAATAGAGTCCTTTTTGACTTGCGCATTTGAATGGATTGCAATCAATCCAAACATTGCTATGAATGCGTATTTTACTAATTTATTCGAGATTTTTAGAGTTTGCATTTTAGGCTATTATATTTATACTTAAAGATAAAAATTCAAAACCAATTGAAGAAGATTGAAATGCAATTTTCATCTGATTTAAATCATGCGCAAATAAGTATTTTATTTGGATAAATTTACAC
>CANMPY010000107.1 GCA_947499775.1 Bacteroidota bacterium
ACGGCAGGGGGGGGTCATCTTCTTCAGTAGCTTCTCCACTAACTTCCCCAGTAGCTTCCCCACTTGTAATAGCAGCAGGTCTCCATACTATAACTTTAAAACCATCATAATGAGTAAATTCAGGTTCGTTAAGATTGGCTGCTACACGTAAATTCACCAAATTGAAGTTTTGGCGGATAAATGGCGGATATAGTCCATATTTGGCGGATAAATTAATAAAAAAAAACTGTCGTGAAAAAAAATCGCGGCAGGACACCCCCCCTTTAGGACAAGACACTTTCGTTCAAGCATACTTTATCGGAAATTTAACGGAAAAAACACCATTTTATCGGAAATTTATCATATATAAATACTTGGTTGATTTTTTATCACCTTTCTTAATTAATAAATTCTTCTGCACCAAATCGGTTAAGTCATAGCGGGCTGTTCTATCCGTAATATTAAATTGCTTCATATATTCAGAACTTAGTATTTCACCCTTTGATTTAAAAAACAATAAAGCATCTAACTGACGTTCATTTAATTCCAAATTACTCAAATATTCAGTATTGTAAATATCCTTTCTGAATTCTACAGAAATATCGCTTGAATCGTAACTAAAAACAGGGTCTGGGATTCCCGCTTGCTTACATTCTCTAATGATTTTTATCGTTCCTCGTCCCCAAGATTCAATGTAACCGCTGCGGAACAAAGCATTTGCAATGTCGGGGTTGTATGGTCTTGAAGCGTGTTTTTCCAATAAGTTTTTAACCGTCCAGTTTTCGGGCAATTGACCTTCGTTCCAAAAAATAATTTTGTCGTTGTAAACGCTTATTTGAATAGGAACACCGCCCGAATAATCTTTATGTGCAATGGCATTCAGCAAGGCTTCACGAACTGCATCTTTTGGATATTCATACGTTTCTACTCTGTTAATGCCTTCGTAACTAATTGCAGCTTTAATATATTTGGTAAAAAGCAAATCCATTGTTTTCTCTATTTGCTCAAACAAGTTGCCATGTATTTCATCTTGAAATCTCAAATCATCATCGGTTTCAAAATACCCGATTTTGATATAAGCGCCTGTTACAAAATTTTCGGGGTTGGTGTGAAATAATAGAATGGCGGCACGTTTTAAAAAAACATTCTCTTTTAATTGCAGATTTTCAAGTAGGTGTTCGTTGCTATCGGTTAAAATATCTTCTTCGATTCGTTGGCTTTTAAATGCACGTTTACGGAAAAAATCAAATGTTTCTTGTTTTAAATCCTTTGCCGAAACCTTTGGAACCGGCGCACCATCCCAGCGTTTCCCTTTTTTCTGTAAAAGAAATTTATCTAAAGCTGTTCCCTTTAATTCTTGCTTGGTGCTACCGCTTCTGTAATGGTATTGCCCTTTGTAATTAACAGGGTAGGGATAAGCTTCAACTATTATTTCAATAAAATCGCCTTGGGTTGTAGTGTGTAAATTCACATCTGCCAAGATCCCTAACACATCTCTCACCTTATTGGGTATTTCTTCCAATAATTTTTTTACATCTGTTATACCAACAACATTTCCGTTATCGTCTTTGCCTATAAAAATGCTCCCACCATTGGCATTAGCAAAACCGCATATCCATTTCAGATACTCATCTCGCCAACTTTGTTTGTATTCTATGTTTTGGGATTCTGACATTCTTCTGTTGATGTTAATTGCCTACCTGCAAATGTATATTTATTAAGCACTGTCAACAAAAAGTTTTGCCTAACGTCACACACAACACAAACGCAGTTAACCTATCAGTCTCCGCTATACGATTGTTTAAAGCACAAAAAAAAGCGTGAGTTAGTCTATACTTTTAATTAAGGAAAAAAGATGAATGGCGCGTCTATCGAAAACGTTAGTGTTAGCTAATAACTATATCCAAACCTATACATCCGCTTCTGTTGTGTTTTTTTGATATTCGCCCCTATAGGCATACCACCCAAAAACACATAATCCAAAAGCAATGGGGGTAAAAATGCCAATAATTATACTCCATTGCAAAATATCATTTAAAGTTGCAGCTGGCAAAGCCAAACGCTGGTAGGCAAAATAAACAAGGATACAAATAGCCGCCGGCCCCAAAATCATTAAAATAATTCCTAAAAACTTCTTTAACACTGACCATAAAATGCTATTCGCTTTATTGTTTAAAAACAAAGCGCCTATGACAAAACAAACCGAAGCAACACCAATTGGGTACCATAATCCGGCCAATGGGTCGCCAACAGGATTTTCTGTAGTTTTGGTATATTCAATTATTAAAAGTCCAATAAAAGGAACTAATCCTCCAAATACTCCATTGCCAATGTGATAGGGTAAACTCATAGACGTATAGCGAATTCGTGTAGGAAATAATTCAACCAAAAAAGCCGCTATAGGTCCATAAACCATTGTAACAAAAAATATCTGAATAAAAACCAAAAAAACCATTATACAATAGTGAAATCCTCCTAAACGTTTCTCTATTTTTATCATCGGCTTTAAGTGAGCCTTTCCACTGGCAAAAACTGTATCTATTGTTGAATATTTTACAGAAGCTCCATCGGTATAGTATTTAATTGAATCGGTTATAATGAGAGAGTCTTTTGTGTGTGCAATTAAATTTGAATTTCTGTTTACTGATAATTGGGTCGTTATTTCTACTTTTGATGAAGGGTTGGTAATATTCAAAAACGATTGATAAATACTGCGATAGCTGAGTATGCCTAAAAGCATTCCGCCCATCATAATCCATTTTCGCCCCCATTTATCACTTAATGAACCAAAGACTACAAAAAACGGCGTGGCAAAAAGTATGGCCCAAAGTATAATGGTTCGTGATTGTTCAAAATCAACTTTGCAGGTATTTTCGATAAACGATTGCGCATAAAACTGACCAGTATACCAAATTACGCCTTGCCCCATTACGGCTCCAAAAAGGGCCAACAATACCATTTTTAAATTATCGCGTTTTGTAAAACTTTCCTTCAAAGGATTTGATGATGTTTTTCCTTCTTTTTTAAGCTCCGTAAACAAAGGCGATTCCTTCATTTTTAAGCGAATTATTATTGAAACTAAAACAAGAATAGCCGATACCAAAAATGGAATGCGCCATCCCCACTCGTTAAAATTATCAATACCCAATGTGTTTCTCGTAAAAAGAATTACGCCTAACGAAAGAAATAAGCCAAGGGTAGCTGTTGTTTGAATCCAACTTGTAAAAAACCCGCGTCGCCCTTCGGGAGCGTGTTCGGCCACATAAGTTGCAGCGCCTCCATATTCTCCACCTAAGGCCAAACCCTGTATAAGACGCAAGGCTAATACCAATATTGGAGCTGCAATTCCGATGCTGCTATACGTTGGTATTAAGCCAATCAAAAATGTAGATGACCCCATCAAGACCAAAGTCAATAAAAAAGTGTATTTACGCCCTATTAAATCACCAAGCCTTCCAAAAACCAAGGCGCCAAAAGGCCTAACTAAAAACCCAGCTGCAAAAATAGCTAGAGTAGATAATAGCGCCGCCGTACCTTGTTCCTGAGGAAAAAACTGTTTTGAAATAATGGTGGCTAAGCTTCCAAAAATATAAAAATCATACCACTCAATAAGCGTCCCAACGGAGGAGGCTGTGATTACTTTCCAAATCCCTTTTGCAGACGCTTGTTTTGTCATAATTTATTAAGTCGTTTATTAAGCTTACTAACGACTTTTTTTAAGATTATCGGGTCGTCAAAATCGCTATTGCCCGAGAGGTCTCTGACATAAAATGGGGTATCAGGTACAGGATTCTGCATTTTGAAATTATAAATAATAACGCCAAGCGTACTCGGGCTTTCAATATTGTATATTATTCTCCCGCTTTTAAGAAAGAAACATTGATTTGAATCGGCTGAATGCTTCAAGGAATTTAATAGGTTTGTTAATTCAGATGCCTTTATAAAACTCACTTTGCTAAATGTATAGCTCGCCATCATTTTTTTACGAAAAAGCAGAATTGAAGCCTCTTTTCCCTCTTCAATAACATAGAGTGTCCCTCTTTTTAAATTTTCGGCAAAAATCCGTTCAGGTAAAATCGAGGTATCCATGTCCCAATTTTTCATATCCTTAGTAGTTATTCTATATTCAATGCCGATGCTGATCATGCCCGGCAGGGTTGGCTTATTTTGATAGGTTGATTGCGGTATAGGTTGTAGGGTCGAAACATTAAGGGTTACCAAAGGATGAGGGTTAAATATTAGCCCCAACTCAATAGATGGAACAATACTTTGAAAAACATTAATGGAGCTATACCCTTGCCCTGAATTTGAATTAGACGATAAATTGGTTTTGCCCATAGCAAAAATAGAGTTGACAGTGGTACCGGTATAGAAACGGGTATTACTCATTTTGGAGTGCTTCCATTCGGCTCCAATATTACATCCAATAACTTTCCAATTAAGGCTATACGGTTCTATTTTATGATTAACAGCAATAGATTTATAACTTAATCCAGCAGCAAATTTTATTTTGGTGCGAGCATTAAAATATATATTTATTCCGGCTCCTAAAGCAGGGGTTCCCGAAAAAGAATCGCGGAGCACAAGGGGTGCTGATTGGTGCAATGACCCCCGAAGGCCAAAACCTACCTGAGCCTGAACCTTTGAATTAATTACAATTAAAAAAACAATCCCTATAATTTTGAAGCCTTTCATTTGATAGGTTCAAACTTATCACTTCCTAAACATTAAAAAATAGAGTGCGAAAAATATTTTATATGTCCTAAAAAATGCAATAAAGGGCCCAATCTGTATTTTATATTTTTCCTGCAATTTTCTTAATCATATTTTTAAAAATGAAAAAATGAAAGGGCAGCATTGCATACCAGTAATTTCTACCCAAAATACCCTTGGGTCTGAAGGTGGCTGTTTGCTTAAGTATGGTTCTGTTTTTAAGCTTGATAATTGCAAACTCGAGCCATGCTTCCCCAGGCATTTTCATTTCGGAAAATAAGAGGAGTCTGCTATTTTTTCGGTCGGCCAAAATAACCCTCCAAAAATCAAGGGTATCTCCAGGTTTTAATTCAGATTCGTTTCGTCGCCCGCGTTGCAAACCAACCCCACCAAATAACTGATCAATACCTCCTCGCATTCGCCATAGTATATCGGCATAATACCAGCCATTAACACCTCCAATTCCAAAAAACCGGTCGGCTATTTCACCGCTATCCTCCGAATTTATTTCTAACCATTTTCTATCACGAAAACATCCATGCGTTGGCACTTCAATATAATCGTTAATATCCAAATGATTCAAAGCGCTGCTTGAGGCATCTTTCCACGATGACACAACCATATTTTGTGTAATTCTTTGAAATGCTAATTCAATGGCTTCTTTATAATGAATTAAGTGCTGTGGTATAAGTTTATGAATGGAATTATCTCTACAAATAGAATCATTTTTTAAACTTGCCACCAATTGCCTTGCAAGTGTAAAATTGGTTGAGGTTACAAAAAATAACCAATTGGCCGACATAGCAGGCGAAACCAGTGGTAAGGTAAAAATATAGCGCTTATATCCTCTAGCCTCTGCAAATAGAAGCATCATTTCCTTATAAGATAATACATCAGGGCCGCCTATTTCAAACGTTTTGTTAAGCACACTTTCGTTTAAAATACTCTCTTGAAGATAATAGATTACATTGCGTATCGCTATTGGTTGGCATCTCGATTTTATCCAAAGTGGCGTAATCATAATTGGCAGTTTTTCTACCAAGTCGCGTATAATTTCGAACGAGGCACTACCTGATCCAACAATAATCCCTGCTTCAAATATGGTGTAGGAAATACCCGATTTGAGTAAGCAATTTTTAACAATTCGGCGTGCACTTAAATGCTTCGAAAGTGCATTATCGTTGCTAATGCCACCTAAATAAATTATTTGTTTTACTTTAGTAAGTCTTGCAACTTGAATAAAGCAGTTTACCGAAACCGTTTCAAGTTCTTCAAGCATTTCGAACGAATCCTTTAGCGAGTGGATGAGATAATAAGCTACATCAAATTGGCTTTTGTCAAACACGGTGTTCGCTTTTTCTGAATGAAGAAAATCAAAATCAACTATCGAAATTTTTTTTAAAATTTCAGGATTTAATTCAAAGCGACGGCTTTCCCTAACAACACAAGTTACATCATGCCCAAGCTCAACAAGTACAGGTAAAAGTCGCATACCAATATAGCCATTAGCCCCTGTTAAAAGTATTTTCATAAAAGGCTAATTATGCCATTGCATCAAATTAGTAATGGCTTTAAAATTTTGATTTGTCGAATCTAATACCCCATCCCACTGATAATAATGATCATTAAGCAAGCGCCGCTTATAGTTAATATAAGTATTTATATTACCAGGCTCGGCGAATGCCTTTTGCGTAAAATCAATACGCTTTACTGCCCTAAACATCTGAATAACCTGTTTTTGGGGTATTTGTTTATGAAAACTTAATTTAGAAGTTGATCCAGGCAATGTTTCTAATTTATAAACTTGCCCATTTTTTAAGTATATATAATTAACATTCATTCCCGTATACCCTCCATACG
>CANMPY010000108.1 GCA_947499775.1 Bacteroidota bacterium
TGCTGGATGCTCGGGCGATAGCTAAACCAGAAAATTCAATAGCATATTTTTATTGAATGGGTGAATGGCCGAGAACGGAACTACCCCATAAAAATGACCTGAAGCTTTCCAATGCTCTGTTTTATCAACAATCTGTTGCTCATTTAACCGATCAACTTTATTGAGTATTAAAATTTTTTGTCCTTTAAATGAATTCAACACATCGATTACTTCTTCACTAAGTTCCTCTTCGGTTTCGTCGTGTATGAGAAGCAAAAGATCCGCATCCTCCAAACTTTCTTTCATTGCATCCATCATCGCTTCTTGCATCTTATATTTAGGAGCAATAATGCCAGGCGTATCCGAAAAAACTAATTGATAATCGTCGGTGGTAATAAATCCTTTTATTCGGTGACGCGTAGTTTGTGCCTTTGGTGAAACAATACAAAAGTGTTGTCCCATTAACGCATTAATAAAGGTTGATTTGCCTGCGTTTGGTTTCCCGATTATTGATATGAAGGCTGCTTTATGCAAAGTTTAAAAGAATAGATATGAAGATTTAAGACTTGATTCCCGATTATCCAATCATAAAAAAAGCCCCCATCGTGGGTTGGGGGCTAGTTCTTAGTTGCGGGGACAGGACTCGAACCTGCGACCTTCGGGTTATGAGCCCGACGAGCTACCACTGCTCCACCCCACGATGTTTCGTTTTGCAAAGGTAGTTTTTTATTTGGGTTTGACAAACTGTATTTTGCAAAATCATTAGGCTTGAGGCACTAAGGCAAATTGTTCTATTATTTTAATGCAGGAAAAGGATTGTAAAAAATTGAATAGAATTAAAAAAATTGAATTATTCCTTCGATTTATTTTGAAACCTTAGAAATTTGTTATTACTATTGCATGGCTTACTACTAAATGCGCATTCTCCGAATTATTTTAATTTTCATTGTTGTAATTCCGGGTCTTTATCTAGCAGCATGTTTGTTTATTCCATCCACCTATAAAGTTGAGCGCTCCATAGAGGTTAATGCTCCTGTTGATATTGTTTTTGAACAAATAGTACCATTTAAAAACTGGGAAAAATGGAGTCCGGAAAAAGCGAAGGACCCAAAATTAAAATCACTTTTTAGTTATAACAACGGCAAGGTTAATTCATATTGGCTTTGGAAAGGCCAAAAAGCAGGGCAAGGAAGAATTAAAGCTACCGCCATAAAAAATCAGAAACAAATTGCGTATCGCCATACCATTCAAAAACCATTTCCCCTCGATTTAAATGGAAGTATAACCCTTGAACCACAAGGGTTGTTAACCAAAATAATTTGGACAACCGAAGGAACCAACCCTTTTCATCTTAGGGTTTTGAATTTGTTGATGGATAAAAAAATAGGGCCTGATTTTGAAATAGGCTTGGCCCTACTTAAAACTATTGCCGAAAAGGAAGCTGAAATATTTCAAAAAGAATATTTCGGATATAGAATAAAAGAAACACGATTCATTGGTAGCAAAATTGGCTACGTTAAAAAAACAGTTCTTCTGGATGAACTTGATGAATTTTTTAGCACAAATTATTTAAAACTAACCTCTGAGGCACAAAACTGTAATTTTAAACTTAACGGCCCCCAAATGGCGCTTTATTACCGCTGGGATTATACTAATGGTTTAGCTACAGTGGCTGCAGCCATACCTCTGAAAGGTGATTCTACATTGGGTGACGATTTTAGCTTAATGCAATTTTCCTCATCAAAAACCTTACTTTTAAACTATTATGGAGGCTATAAAAGCAATGCAAATGCCTATAAAGCTTTAGATAATTTTGCACGAAATAAAAGGCTTCGCATTGTAAAACCAGCTATTGAAGAGTACATAATCGGACCAAAAGAACAGCGCGATTCCAGTAAATGGTTGACTAAAATTTATTATTTGATTGGTTCCTAGCTTTAAATATGGAATGTGCCCTGATTGAATAACCTACAAGATTGTTTGTTACGTTATAATATTAGAATTACCCCTGAGCGATTACCTCACCCCGCCCAATTTTCTCTATCCAAACTTCTATAATGAATAGCTTCGGCCAAATGTTCTACTTTTATGTCATCGCTCTGAGCCAAATCAGCTATAGTGCGGCTAACTTTTAAAATCCGATCATAGGCTCTTGCACTCAAATTAAGCCTTTGCATAGCTTTTTTTAATAGAGTTTGTCCAATGGCATTAATTACACAAATTTCCATAACCATTTTGGTAGGCATCATGGCATTGCTATATATCCCTTCTGTTTTTTCGAAGCGACTTTTTTGAAATTCCCTGGCGTTTAAAACCCGTTCGCGAACTGCTTTACTCGTTTCATTGCTTTGTCGCCTACTCGCCAATTCATCAAACGACACCGGGGTAACTTCAATATGTATATCAATCCTATCAAGCAAAGGGCCCGATATCTTACTCAAATATTTTTGCACTACTCCTGCTCCACAAACGCAGTCTTTTTCGGGGTGATTGTAATACCCACAAGGGCAAGGATTCATGCTAGCTACCAACATAAAACTCGCGGGATATTCCACTGCAAACCGCGCTCTCGAAATGGTTACTTTCCTTTCCTCTAAGGGCTGTCGCATTACTTCCAAAACCGTGCGCTTAAACTCAGGCAATTCATCTAAAAATAGTACGCCATTATGAGCCATTGAAATTTCACCCGGCTGCGGAATTCCTCCGCCTCCCACTAATGCCACGTCGCTTATTGTATGATGCGGACTTCTAAATGGTCGAATCCCGATTAAAGAAGCATTATCGCCTAACTTGCCTGCCACCGAATGAATTTTTGTGGTTTCCAGTGCTTCATGCAGCGTCATCGGGGGCAAAATGGTTGGCAGTCGTTTGGCTAACATTGTTTTTCCTGCTCCAGGCGGACCAATCAAAATAATATTATGACCTCCAGCTGCCGCAATTTCCATGGCCCGTTTTATATTTTCTTGCCCTTGCACATCGGAAAAATCAACCGCAAAAATTCCAGATTGTTCTTCATAGTCTTTTCGAGGATCAGCAAGTGTTCTTTCAATGGATTGTTTGCCATTTATAAAATTAACAAGTTCGGCTAAATTTTTAACCCCATAAACCTCCAAATCTTTTACAATTGCCGCCTCACGTGCATTTTGAGCTGGCAGTATTATCCCTTTGAATCCGTCTTTTAAGGCTTGGATGGCTATAGGTAGAGCGCCCTTAATGGGCAACACTCCGCCATCTAACGATAGCTCCCCCATTATTATATAGGTTTCAAGGTCGCCCGTTTTCATCTGATTTGATGATGCCAATATTCCGGTGGCAATAGCCAAATCGTAAGCCGAACCCTCTTTGCGTATATCGGCAGGCGCCATATTTACTACAACCCTCTGCCTTGGCATTCTAAACCCGTTATTTTTAGTGCTGTTTCTATACGAAGTTGGCTTTCTTTTACGGCATTATCAGGCAAGCCTACCATAAAGTATTTCACCTGACCAGAGCCAATATTTACTTCTATAGTTATTTTATGAGCGTTCACCCCAAAAACAGCACTGCCATAGGTCTTGACCAACATATAACAAAAATAAGTTTTTTTGAGCTCCTGCCGCATTACCATAATTTACATTCATTTGCTTCTGAAACTTTCTTTTTAAACATTCCGTCTTAGCTGTTATATTTGTTAAAAAAGGAATATGAAAACATATATAGCTCTTCTTAGGGGCATAAATGTAGGTGGACACAGGAGCCTTAAAATGTCAGAATTAATTAACTCCATGCTATCACTTGGATTCGAAAAAGTAAACACACTTATTCAAAGTGGTAATGTGATATTCTGTTCGGCTATTTCAGATAACAACCAACTTGAACGAATGATTGAAAATAAAATTAAGTTAGAATACGGTTTTGATGTTCCTGTAATTATTAAGAGCTTGCCTGAACTTAAAAATATTATTGAAAATAACCCATTCGAAACTGAAACTCCAGAAGCAATAAAGCAGCTTTATATTACATTTTTAAAGACGCCGCCTACAATGGAGTTGTTTGATAAATTTAGCGCTATTGCATTTGCCCCCGATAAATTTCTAGTACGAAACGATGTGGTGTATGGCTTGATTTTTCAAAGCTATGCGCATACAAAATTCAATAATTCGTTTATCGAAAAAAAACTTAATATTTTGGCCACTACGCGTAACTGGAATACCATTTTAAAACTTGCCGTAATGAATAACTTGCCCTTATGAGCTCGGTCAAATACAAAGCATCAATGAAAAAAGACCCCTTTTAACTGCAAAAAATTATTTTTTTCGGGCTATCGTAATTCCGTCTCGTATAGGAAGCATAACAGTTTCGAATGAATTATCAGCAGCAATAGTTTTATTAAAAAGATGAATGGCCATGGTTTCTTGATCTGTATTTAATTCGTTTTGTTCAATAACTTTTCCGCTCCATAAAACATTATCGGCGATTAATAAGGCTCCTGGATTTAATAAATTTTTAATCAAATCGAAATAAACAGGATAATTCTGTTTATCGGCATCAATAAAAACTAAGTCATAACGCTCTGATTTTAGATTGTTTAGGATAATTTCACTTGCATTGCCTATATGTAAATGAATCGTTGGTTTGGCGTTTGCCTTTTCAAAATTTTTTAAAATTATTGGCTCTAATTCTTCATTTACTTCTATGGTATCGATAAAACTATCCCCCGAAAGTCCCTCGGCCATGCAAAGTGCAGAATAGCCTGTATAGGTTCCTATTTCTAATATTCGTTTTGGCTGACAAAGTTGAATGATGAGTTTTAAAAACCGCCCTTGTAAATGCCCCGAAAGCATACGCGGATTTATTTGTGTTAGATAGGTTTGACGGTGTATTTCTTTTAAATATTCTGGTTCATCCGAACTGTAAGATTCACAATAGTCGAGTAAGTTTTGATCTATAAAATTCATTTGGTTTATTTAATATCAATAATGGCTTCAATCATTTTGTGGTCGGAATTAAAATTTTTTGATGCCAAATAGTTATAGGAAACCATCGATGTATCATGTAAAATATAATCAATGCGCATGGTGGGTATTGGGCCAGTATAGGTTCCGCCTATTCCGTTTCCGCTTTCGATAAAGCAATCTTTCAAATCTTGGCTAAGCGTACTATAGGCAAACGATTGAGGCGTGTCATTAAAATCACCACAAAGTATTATGGGCTTTCCGCAGTTTTTCATATTTTCTTTTACCATAATAGCCTGTTCGCCTCTTTTTATGAAAGCTGTTTTTAAACGATCAAAAATATTTTTTGACACTTGTATCGTGTTTTCCGAATCCTCCCCTATTTTTTTTAACAGGGCATAATCGGTTCGTGCTAATTTTAAGGATTGTAGATGAAGGTTATAAACTCTGAATGTTTTTGAATTATGCATAATATCGGCATACAAACAGAGGTTTACCGTGTTTTCACCAAAATCTAAATCTCCATAATCGATGATTTTATATTTTGAAAAAACGATAATACCAAATCTGGATTTGCCTGTTTTTCGTTTCAATGTACGGACATAATGATATGGCATGCCCGCATGTTTTTTAATCTCTTTAATGGCAGTTGACCCATTTACATCGAGGTTATAAAACTCTTGTAAACAAAGTATATCTGGATTTTTCTCCGTTATTTCTTTTAAGAATTCATTAAAATAATTGGCATCGTCATAAATACCAAATACCTTAGCATTAAACGAAACCACTTTTAGTTTGCCCTCTCTCTCAGGCAAAGTTTCGGCTCCAAATGTTACAATTTTATTAAAACTGGGAATACCCAACACCAACATGCCTAAATTAAAAATCAATCTTAGCTTAACTTGAATAACCCAATAAACCAAAAACATAGCATTGAGCAGAAGCAACACAGGGTGTACCAAGCCAAAAAACGCTGCTTGCCAAAACAAGGATGGATCTATATACGGAGCCGCATATGAGAGCAATAGCCCTGCTATTACTATATAATTAAGGTACTTTAAGATTATATTGACAACAACCAAATTAATTGCATTGAATGGCGAAGTTCGTAATTTTCAGGTCTCAATCGTGAATAAATTATTCACTTGCCTTAAAAAGCAACTCTTTTTCGGATTTGGTAAGGCTATCGTATCCCGAATTTGAAATTTTATCGAGTATGGCATCTATCTCGTTCTGATTTGGTCTTATACTGCGTTGTGAGCTTTGAGCTTTCTTCCTGTCCGAATTTGAAAAGGCAGATTTAGAATCTTTTTTTAATTTGGTTTTTGGTGTCATGGAAAAGCGTTTTGGAATGTTTTTTAAAAAATTAATAAAGGAATTGTTAATTTTCCCTTGAATAGTCAAAACATAAACTATTCCGAAAAATGCTCCACCCAAATGGGCTATCCCTCCCCCTGGATTACCCGAAGGGATTCCGGCTATGTCTATTAGAATTAATCCCAAGGCCAGCCACTTCAATTTAACTCTAAATGCCCCAAAAAGCAGGATCTCATATTGAGGAACCAATGTGGCAGTAGCTGCAGTTATTGCCATTACACTTCCCGATGCCCCAACTAATAATCC
>CANMPY010000109.1 GCA_947499775.1 Bacteroidota bacterium
CAAATTTGGCTTAACTATTTAAAGCCGTATACCGATGACTATATAGTTGACACTTACGGAACAGCAGTTGGCGTAATAAATCCAGGGCAAAAATATAAAGTAGTGATAGAGGCGCACGCCGATGAGATAGCTTGGTATGTAAATTACATAACCCCTGAAGGCTATATTTATGTGATACGAAATGGGGGATCCGATCATCAGATAGCACCAAGCATGCGCGTAAATATTCATGGAAAAAAAGGTATTGTTAAAGGTGTATTTGGCTGGCCAGCCATTCATGTGCGCGAACCGGGTAAAGAAGATCATCCAACTCTCAAAAATATTTTTATCGATTGCGGCGCAAAAAACAAAGAAGAAGTTTTAGAAATGGGCATTCAGATTGGATCTGTAATTACGTTTGTGGATGAAATGATGGAACTGAATAATCATTTTATTGTTGGCCGTGCTTTGGATAATAGAATAGGTGGGTTTATGATAGCTGAAGTGGCCCGATTATTAAAAGAGAATAAAAAGAAACTTCCTTATACCCTTTATGTTGTAAACTCGGTACAAGAAGAAATTGGATTACGAGGGGCTGAAATGATTTCAAGACGGTTAAAACCCGATGTAGCAATTGTTACCGATGTAACCCACGATACCACATCGCCCATGTATAGCAAAAAAGATCAGGGAGATATTGCATGCGGCAAAGGACCCACTTTAACAATTGGGCCAGCCGTACATAACAATGTTTTGAAAATGTTGGAGGAAGTGGCCGAAACAAATAAAATACCGTATCAAAGGCATGCCACTTCGCGAAGCACAGGCACCGATACCGATATGTTTGCTTATTCATCCGAAGGGGTTGCCTCCGCGTTAATATCGCTTCCTTTAAAGTATATGCACACAACGGTCGAAACCATTCATAAAGATGACCTTGAAAATGTTATAAAGCTAATGTATGAAACCTTGCTTCAGTTAAAAGCTGGCCACGACTTTAGATACATCAAATAAAACGACATTTAGTACCGCTATGTAAACCCTTAGGAAGGCGTAATTTATTTACTTCTTTTTAAGGGTTTTTGTTGAATTCTTTTTGGCCATTTCTTCCAAACGCTTTTGGAAACCCGATTTTTTTATAACTACCGGTTTCTTTTTATTTTCCTCGATTTGCTTATGAAGTTTAACCTCATCAACAAAAAATTTACGAATCAATACGTTTTGTCCAAAGGTTATCATGTTGCCTAAGAAATAATAATAGGTTAATCCGGATGCATAGTTGTTAAAGAACCCTAAGAAAAGTATGGGCATTAAATAGCTAATCCATTTCATTTGACCGCTCACACCTGTAAGTTGATTGTTCATTCGGGTGTAAAGCAAAGTAGATACCGTCATCAAAAGCGTAAATAAGCTTATATGACTTCCATAAAAAGGAATGTTAAATCCTAAATCCAAAACTGAATCAAAGGTTGAAAGATCGTTAGCCCATAAAAATGCTTTTTGCCTAAGCTCATAACTGGCCGGAAAAAAATTGAACATGGCTAAAAGTATAGGCAATTGAAGCAACATTGGCAAACACCCTCCCATAGGACTAACACCAGCGCGTTTATACAACTTCATGTTTTCTTGCTGTACTTTGGTCATATCCGAACCATGCTTTTCTTTTATTTCATCAATCTCCGGTTTTAAAATTCGCATTTTAGCCGACGATACATAGGATTTATAAACCAACGGAAACAGAAGAAGCTTAATAATTAACGTTAGCATAAGTATAACTAACCCAAAATTATTAATAAAGGTAGCCAGCCAATTGAATATAGGGATAATCATGTATTTGCTTACCCATCCAAAAAAACCAAGTGAAATGATTTTTTGCAATCCAATATTTTGAGCCGTTAGTGTTGGGTAATGGTTTGTTCCTATATAAAACTCAAATTCATAAATTTCCTTCGGTTTGTATGTATACGGAAGTACCGCTGATGTGGTCATCCGTTTTATGCATGATACACTTGGCTCATTCGGTAAGGCAACACTAACCGTAAGCTTATCTTCAAACCCATTTTTAGCAATTAAGGTAGTATTAAAAAACTTTTGCTTATAGGCAACCCATTGTAATCCACTCAATAATTTTTTCTCTTCGTTTTCGGTTGTCGATAAATTTTCGACGCTTTCGTCAGACTTATACTTATAAAAAACGGTAGACGTTGACTGCTCGTCTTCAATGGTACGTTCGGCCAAACCAATATGGCTTACCCAATTAAATTCTATATAGTTACCACTTGGAGGAATAGCTTCATGGAAGTTAATCAATTCGAAATTATAGGTTAAGTTGTACGATTGTGTTTTTAATTTATAGGTCATGCGCACCGTTCCCCCATTTATTTGAGCATCCATAACAATAGCTGATTTTGATATCGCTGTAGGAATGAAATTTAAATCGGACGTATTAACCACCAAGCCCTCTTTTAGGTTGATTTTATAGTTAAACGTATCGTTTGGATTGTTGAGGAGGTATAGATCTGTAGAATCGAATTTTTTCAGCCCTTTTAAAAGAACACCTGAAATTTTAGCTCCTTTATTTGAAATGGCAATCTTAAGTTTGCTATTTTCTATGGAATATGTTTTTGGTGCAATGGTATCGGCTATAGGTTTAACCGATTGTGAAACCGAATCAGCACCTTGAATAACACCGGCTTGTAACGATGTATTTAGCGAATCTTTTTGGTGTGCCACCACCTTAAGCGAATCTTCTGTTTGGGCTTGGGCTTCTATTTCAGCTGCATTTTGTTGGTTAAAATAAAAGGTAACCAATAAAATGATAAAGATGAGAACGTAACCAATTAACGATTTTTTATCCATGTGTAAGTAATACTTAAAAACGGCTGCAAAAGTAGGCTTAAATACAGAAATCTTTACGATTCTTTTATGAAAAAATGAGGGATAATCTATAGGGTTATGCCTATGGTATAGCATGCATATGCACTTGTATCAAACATACTTTTTTAATGACCTATATTGATACTGCAATAGTATCCTTTCATTTTGAAACAAAAGGCTCCCAATTTGAAATAAATGAATAGTTGATTAGAACTTAACGTACTGAATTTAAATAAATTAAAAATATGGAACTATAATTGCAAATAGAATTTCGAACTTAATTTATTGACATGAAACAAATAAATCTACACCCTTGTTCAAAAACGTTTTTCTTAAAAGGTTTTGTTTTTCTTTTAGCCTTTGCGCCTTTCTTATCCTTTTCAGCTGATAAGTTTTGGATTGCAACCACTCAACAAGATTGGAATAATTCAGCCAATTGGTCTACCTCGGAAACTGGTTCCGGAGGAGCAGGCGTTCCTGGCACTTCCGACAATGCAAAATTTACAAGCAGCAGAAATGGCAATTGCACTATCAACGCCAATGTGAGTGTTGACGGAATGGATATCAATGGATATTCGGGCACTATTACCAATACGACGTATAATTTTACCGTTTCATCCAACATCTATTTTACTCAAAATTCAGGCACGTTCAACGGCGGGAGTTCCAATATCACCATTGGAGCAAGATTAAGCATATCGGGGGGTACTTTTAATTGTGGAACGGGCACAGTAGATATCAATGGCACCGGGTTTTACCTCAGCGGAGGAACTTTTACTTCAACTTCCGGAACGCTTTACGTAGGCAATTATTGGAATCATAGTGCAGGAACATTTACACACAATAACGGAACAGTGGTATTTGATGGAGCCACAGACCCTCAAAATACAATCGTAGGCGGAGTAGAAACTTTTAATAATGTAACCGTTGATAGACCAAGTCCTGGAATTTTATACCTTAGGGGAACAAGCAGTTCTAGTGATAAATTTATAATTTTAGGGGCATTAAACCTTAATCAAGGAACAATTAGTTCCACAAATAGTTCCTATGCCGTTCGTCTCGAAGCGGAGGGTTCGGTTACAGTTCAAAGCACATTTGGTACCTTATCGAGCAGCGCTACTTTATGTTTTAAAGGCACAGCCAATCAGAATTTCGACTTAACCAATGCCACCAACAAAGTAGACGGCACAGTGGAAATTGATAAATCTTCTGGACAAGTTACCTTACTTTCCAACTTAACCATGGATGGAGGAGGAGACTTAAATTTAATATCAGGAACCCTAAACCTCAACGGTCAAACCGTTTCAAACACCGCATATTTAACCTATTGCACCGGAACTTTTAGTGTATCCGGAACTGGAACCCTCGCCAATTACGGGGTTCGTTTAATCTCAGGATCCCCCGCTTTATCTATCAGCGGAGCTTCTACTTTTACAGTGAGCACCGGGCACTTTACCATGTCTACAGGAACCTTCAACGCTGGAAGTGCAACCCTTGATTTTAATGGAAATTTTAATTTAACCGGTGGAGCCTTTACCAGCACCTCTGGAACCATGTATTTATCAAGAGATTGGTCTCATACATCTGCAGGAACATTTACCCATAACAGCGGCACGGTTGTGTTTGATGGGAATTTTACCAGCACGCCCGGAAAAATTGAAATGGTGAGTAATCTCGAAACCTTTAATAATTTAACCTTAAGTTTGGCAGCAGGAAGTCAATGCATTTATACTGCTAGCAATGTAGTGCTGGTACTTGGCAACTTGTCCCTTTCAACGGGTTCCGTATCCCCATGGAACGGAGGCAATGCAGTGTCAATTGAAGTAAGAGGAGGGGTTACAGTTGGAAGTAGTTTTGGGACCTTGAGTTCAGATGTAACCCTCCTATTATCAGGAGAAACCCAAGCATTAACCTTCTCAGGAACCACAACAAATATACAGGGAAATATCACCGTAAGTTCAACTGGAAATTTAAATCTTGGATCTAATCTAAGTATCAGTTCAGGCAAAACTTTAACGGTTGCATGGGGTGGAAATCTCAATATGAAAAACTTTATTATTGGAGGAAGTGGAAACTTTACCACGGCTAGTGGTGGTAGTTTGAGAATAGGTTCAACCACTGGCATTACAACCTCAGGAACAACGGGTAATGTTCAGGTTTCAGGAACAAGATCCTTTAATACCAATTGCAATTATTATTACAATGGCTCCTATGGAGCACAAGTTACTGGTAATGGTTTGCCGGCAACGGTTGGAATTTTATCTGCAAGTAATGCTTCTGGAGTCACCCTTCAATCCAACGTTTCAGTAAGCAGCTCCCTTCAAATATCAGGTATTTTTGATATTGGAACCTATACCGTAAACAGAACAACTGCAGGGGGTTCGATGAGTATTAATTCAGGAGCAACTTTAAAAATTGGGGGCACAAACACCTTCCCATCCAATTACGATGCACAGACTGTACATGAATCAAGCACTGTTGAATACAATGGATCTACCCAAACTATTTCGGATTTAATTAGCTCCCAGTCGTATGGTAATTTAACCATTAATACCACTGCCGCTACTACCAACAGTTTTTCAGTGGCAGGTACCTTAACCGTCGCCACTGGTAAAAGTTTTATTCCCACAACGGGTACAATTACTATGAAAAATGGTTCTTCAATTAGTAATTCGGGAACCCTTACCCTTTCAGGCTTAACCATATATACTAATGCCTCTGTTACAAGTACAGGCAGTTTTGCAATAGCCGGAACGTTCACTGTAAATTCAGGTGCAACCTTTACCCAATCGGCAGGCACCATTACGATGAATAACGCTTCCTCTATCAGTAACTCTGGGACCCTTACCTTTTATGGGTTAAGTATAGCTGCATCGGCTACAGTTACCACATCCAGTAGTTTTAGTGTTGCAGGAGCATTAAGCATAGGCTCGGGCTCTACCTTTAATCCGAGCAGTGGAACCCTAACCATGACCGGAAATGCTTGGACATTTTCATTGAGCGCAGAACCAACCTTTAGCGGATTAACGATTGCAGGCACCCCAGCCTCTCAACCAGCTCAAAATTTTAAGGTTGGTGGTGCACTCACCATCAATGCATTGGCAACCTTTGCCCTTGCTGGTGGAACAATTACAATGAATAACGGTGCATCAATCAGTAATTCAGGGATACTAACATTTTATTCCTTAAACATTCCCGCTTCGGCAACCGTTACCACATCCAGTAGTTTTTCAATAACGTATACGTTAACGACTGGTTCCAATGCAGTATTTAATCCAAGCGCGGGTACGGTTACAATGACCGGTACGATTTGGAATTTTTCATTTGCCACAGCACCTACCTTTAAGGGGCTTACCATAGCCGGAACGAGTGGTGCAACCGCTCAAAGTTTTAGCATGTCAGAAGCGTTTACCGTTAATTCAAGTACAACATATACGTCGTCCAGTGGCAGTACCGTAACGATGAATAATGGCTCTTCAATTGTCAATTCAGGAACCTTAACCTTTCAAAATTTAACCGTGGCAGCATCAGCATCTGTTACTAATAGTGGCAGTTATGCCGTAGCAGGAACATTTACCGTAAATTCAGGTGCAAGCTTTACCCCAACAGCTGCTAGCATTATAAGTGGAGCAGGTACATTAACAGGTAGCGGAACCATAAAAGTAACCCGTACAGCGG
>CANMPY010000110.1 GCA_947499775.1 Bacteroidota bacterium
AGCATATAAAAAACAAAACCCCTTGCTTTTGCAAAGGGTTTTATCAATTTTCAGTAGTCCCTAGGGGAGTCGAACCCCTCTTACCAGGATGAAAACCTGGTGTCCTAACCGATAGACGAAGGGACCATGTTTTTGGGATTGCAAAAGTAAAAAACTTACGACATAATTCAAATACAAAATTTGAAAAAAATTAATTAATCTTAATCGCTTAATATTATGCTATTTAATATATAATACCACCCAATCCACACCACCTTTCATTTTAATATACGACACCTTTGATGTAATTTCGTACCAAGCATATGGAATTATCATATCACTAAAAATGAAAATAGCAATTAACGGTTTTGGGCGTATTGGGCGACGGACTTTGAAATTCTTATTGCAAAATCCTATGATAAACCTAGTTGCTATTAACGATTTAGCCGATACCAAAACCTTAGCCCATTTATTAAAATACGATTCTATTCATGGCCGATTTAATGGATTGATTGATTCAGACGAAAAGCATATTTATATTAATGGCCAAAAAATAAAGATGTATTCGGAGCCTGACCCAACAACACTTCCATGGCATACGCTTGGAATTGATATTGTACTCGAATCATCAGGTCGATTTACAAACAAAGAAAGTGCGATGATCCATATAAAGGCTGGTGCTAAAAAAGTTATTGTTTCGGCTCCAGCAACAGGCGACATCAAAACGATAGTACTAGGCGTAAATGATTCTGGTATTACTTCTGACGATATCATCCTTTCGAATGCGTCATGTACCACGAATTGTTTAGCTCCTATGGTTAAATTGTTAGATGAAAATTTCGGCATCCACCATGGCTTTATGACCACTGTACACGCTTACACCGCTGACCAAAATTTACAGGACGCCCCTCATAAAGATTTGCGCAGAGCGAGGGCTGCTGCATTAAATATTATTCCTACAAGCACTGGTGCTGCAAAGGCGGTCCAACTCGTTTTGCCTCACCTTAATGGTAAACTTAGTGGCTCGTCCATGAGGGTACCAGTACCCAATGGTTCGATAACCGATTTTACCTGCATCGTAAAACAAAATGTAAGTGTTGATGAAATAAATGCTGTATTTAAGTTGGCTGCTGAAGGTTATCTAAAAGGCATTTTGGAATACAACACCGACCCAATTGTGTCGCTTGATATTGTTGGCAATACCCACTCATGTGTATTTGACAGTGAATTAACCCAAGTGATTGGCCATTCAATGGTAAAAGTTGTAGGTTGGTATGATAACGAAACAGGATATTCGGCACGACTTTCGGACCTGATAGAAAGAGTAGGCGCTCCTTTCAACCTATAACGTCGTATATTCTTAAACATTACTCCTGATACTTAATAAAATGTTACGACCAAGCCGAGGTACATTATTAATTTCCGAACCTTTTATTCAAGATCCATCTTTTGAACGTTCGGTTATTCTTTTGGTTGAAAAAAATCAGATGGGCTCCATTGGTTTTATTCTTAATCAGCAACTTAATATTAAAGTAAAAGATGTTTTACACCACATAGCATTGCAACAAACAATCTATAAAGGGGGGCCTGTGGCACTCGATTCATTACATTTTTTATACCATGGTTCAAAACCAATTCATAATTCTCTAAAAGTTATTGACGGATTATATTGGGGTGGCGATATTAATGAACTAACCAACATTATTGCGAATGGAGACCTTTTACCTGAGAATATTCGTTTTTATTTGGGTTATTCAGGATGGGATTCGGGCCAACTTGAAGCTGAAATAGAGCAAAAAACTTGGGTTGTGGCCTCTGCTTCGGTTGACTGTGTATTTAACCTCGACGCCAAAAAATTATGGAAAAAGACCATGCAATCGCTAGGAGGTGAATTTGCTTTATTGGCTAACTCACCACTTGACCCAAATTTAAATTAGAAAATAGTTTGTGTAATTCCAAAGCCAAGTATTTTTCAACTTGTTATTCGACGTTTCATCGCCAGATTAAAATATTAATTTGATTATCACCTAAAAAGAAACACCCCAACCTCAACCTTATCCTCAACCTCAACCTTAACCTTAACCTTATCCTTTCTCCCTTTTCCTTTTACCAAATTCCAATTTTATCCAAATCCCATTTCCCTTGAGCCCTTATCACTTTTTCAATTAATTCGCGAACGCATCCGCCACCACCGGGAAAAGATGAAACAAAATCACAAATTTCCTTAATATCATGGGTGGCATCTTGAGGACAACATTTTAACCCAACGTGTTTTAATAGAGGATAATCCGGAATATCATCGCCCATATACGCAATTTCGTTTGGGTTTATATTTTTCGACTTTACATAATTCAAAAAAACAGGCAACTTTTCGTGAACTTTCATAAAAACATCGGTAATGCCCAAGCCTTCCAATCGTTTCATTACCCCTGGTGAATTGCCACCAGAAATAACACAAATATTAAAGCCCAATTTAATTGCTAATTGCAAAGCAAAGCCATCCTTAATATTAAAGCTTCGCAGCATATTGCCATCATCTGTTACCAATACCTGTCCATTGGTCATCACACCATCTACATCAAGGATAAAGGTATTAATTTGATTTAGCTTTTCGAGGTACATCGTTGATTTATTCTTGATTATCTCTCCATTCATAAACCCATTTAGATTGAATCATTTCTAAATGGCCCTCCGTACATTCATCGCGGATTCCTTTAAAATTAGGTAATTCTAAAACCCATTCTATTAAATCGGTAAATCGAACGCGATATATTTGGCTTTCACCAAATTCATTCCCAAATTTTTCATAAAGGCCTATGGCCACATCCTCGTGATCGTTCCAAAAAAATGGAAGTTGAAATGAAGTATTCATTTTTTTTTATTAACTATTTAATGGCCTAAGTGTACCGACTGGTCTGGTATTGTAACTTCAACATCTCCCGAAATAATACATTGACACGCTAAACGTGAATTGATTTTTGGTGCCACTGCACGATCAATAAAATCCTCTTCAGCATCGCTAATTTCAGGCAGTGTATTCATTCCATGATCAATATAAACCTGGCAAGTGCTGCATGCACATACCGCCCCGCAATTATGATGCAAGGAAATATTGTTATCTAAAGCTGCATCTAATAGCGTATCGCCTTCTCTAACATTAACTGAAACGGGTGTGGTTTGGTTGTAAATATTAAATTTAACTGTGTATGTATTGCCCATGAATTTAGAATTGCGAAGGTAATCAAAAGCCACCTAACCCGCAAAATTGAATTATAAGCAACCCTTGGAAAATAAAATCATCTATAACTTAAAATATTCATCGCTTAACGCGATTTTTGTATCAGATTTGCGTCAAATGAAAAAAATTAGTTTCTTAGGTTTTATTTTACTTTCACTTATAGGTCATTCTACTCCATCTAAGGAGCCAATCCTACCATTATCCTCCTTAATTGGACATCGAATATTTGAAAGCCCATTAAGCGGATGGCTCGAAAAAAACGGATACGCAACGGCAAACGAAGTGCTGCAAGAAAATGGCCCCATCTTATTTGTGCGTCAGTACGAACGCGGCTATTCGATGATGTTTGATATCAATATGGTATTGAATTCAATATCCCTTTACAAGCAAGGGGATAAATTTAAGTCGTATAAAGGAGCGCTGCCACTCAACCTTAAGTTCGGGATGAAACGCGACTCTCTTTATCAACGTATTGATTTGAAACTTTCGGAGGTTGAAGATAATCCATATGCCCTCACGCGAAACTGGAATAATACCGTTTTGCAACTTATGTTTAATTCCTTAGGATTAAGCCAAGTAAATATTATTTCGACCGATACAATTTCTAAAGCCAATGACTTAAATTTTGTTCGATTAGTATCAAATGGTATTTTAATAGCCGGCGATTGCGATAGTTTACACGGCAAAATGTCGTGGAACGAAGGCAAGGCTATTTACGAAGGCCAATGGAAAAATAATATGCCACATGGAAAAGGCTATTTTATTGACGAAGATTCGAATTGGTATAGAGGCGACTTTAAGTATGGCTTTTTTTGGGGAAAAGGACAAATGAATGTTGCAGGGTATTATAATTACGACGGCGAATTTATTATGAGCAGAAGGCAAGGTTATGGTATGTGTAAATTTACACTACCAAAAGATGAAATTTATGAAGGCGATTGGGATCAAGATAATATGCATGGCCTAGGGAGATATATAACTACACCACAACATTTTTATTATGGCAATATGAGGGATAATAAATTTAATGGCCGAGGCAAACTCGTTATGCCTGATGGATGGATGGAAGGTGTATTTAAAGATGGGCTACCTAACGGCGCAATGCAACAATTCATAAAAAAAGATAATACCCTGATTGAAGGAAAATGGATTGATGGAAAACGGGAAGGGAAATTTAAATTAACCAATATGGAATCAAAGAAGGTAAGCTATCGCCAATTTGTTGGCGACATCGAACTCATTGACAAATAAAGGAATTTGATAACGCGTTTATCTAAAACTTACCTATAAACATACTGAACTACATTTTTCGAATGCTGTTCAATCAAAATCGCTTTAGAATCTAATAAGCTTGGCAACCCTTTTTCTTTATAATTATGAAGGGTAATTAAGGTCAACTCTTTAACCACCTCTATGGCAAATAGCTCTGTGAGCTGATCAATCAACGGATTAAATTTCCGTTCATCGTAGTTGGCACAAAACGAAAAACTAATAGCTGAATTTTGCATGAGGTTAATTTGGACCTTAGCCGCTGCAAGCATTGTAAATATTGAACTCAAATGCGATTCTACAATAAATGAAAAATCTTTGGATGATAAATTTACCAAAACTTGATCATCCTTAAATATGTAACACGGAATAGATTCTTCATCGTTATCTAATTTTTCTTTCACCACCGACCCCTCAGCCTCAGGGTTTAAAAACGATTTTACATAGAGCGGAATGGATTTTCGCAACAAGGGCTGAATGGTTTTTGGATGCAGAATAGTAGCACCGTAATACGCAAGTTCGATGGCCTTATTAAAAGAAATTTCATGCATGATAACAGTATCCTTCATACGCTTAGGGTCAGCATTCATTACACCTGCCACATCTTTCCAGATGGTGACGCTCTCGGCATTGAGGCAATAGGCAAAAATAGAAGCTGAATAATCAGAGCCTTCTCGCCCTAAAGTAGTAGTATTGTTGCGATTGGTTCTGCCTATAAACCCTTGGGTAATTACCAATTGTCTATCAACGATGGGCTTTAATCTATTCGTGATTATTTCTTCGGTAGCTCCCCAATTAATTCGGGCTTGACGGTAATCTTCTGTGGTATTAATAAAATTACGTGCATCTAACCATCGGTTGTTTATACCTACAGTTTGTAAGTAAATGCTAATTATCTTAGTACTTATCAATTCACCGTAACCAATAATTTGATCATAAAGAAAATCGAAATCGGTATTAACGCGTGTTGGCTCAATAAAACATTCTAGTTCAATGAATAAATTATCAACTTCATGGTAATTATTTTGTAAATCGCCGCCTATTAAATCACCAATTATAGCATTGTGAAAGGTCTTAATTTCTGCCAACTCTTTTGCAGCCAACTCGCTATTTCCATCGTACCAGGCATTAAGCATTCGCTCTAAGCCATTAGTGGTTTTACCCATGGCACTAATAACCACCAAAAGCTTTTCATCTTTATATCGCTTTAAAATGCTTCCAACGTTTATAACCGCCTCTGCATCTTTCACTGATGCTCCACCAAATTTAAATACTTTCATGCTTAATTTTTTTCTATTTTTTAGATTAGCATGGAATGCCTGAATAGGCATTTCATTTGCTGCAAAAATAAGATTAAAGAAGGAAAAATAAGGCCGTTAGGTTTAATGCTATTATCGGTGTTCTATACCTAAATAAATTAAAAAGGGGTCTTACAGTTTTAATCGAACTATTTCCCAAACTACAGAAATAAGAATCCCTTATTTATTAAAAATTAGTCTTTCCAATTTACAATAAATAGATTGGTATCTCGGGTTCCTCCATTACTGCGGTTTGAACTAAAAATTAATTTTTTACCATTTGGCGAAAACATGGGAAATGCATCAAAACCACCATCACGGCTTAGCTTTACCAATCCTGATC
This sequence comes from Bacteroidota bacterium, assembly GCA_947499775.1. Lineage (GTDB taxonomy): Bacteria > Bacteroidota > Bacteroidia > NS11-12g > UBA9320 > JABWCE01. The sequence continues at coordinate 6,128 of CANMPY010000110.1, forward strand.
CATCCAAATTAATCATGTATAAATTAAAAGGAAAACCTCTTTTATATTCATGATTCGATGCAAAAATAATGCGCTTACCACTGTGATCGAAGTTTGGTGCCCAATTGGCATTCCCTAAACTTGTGATCTGTTTGGCATCACTTCCATCGGCATTAGCCACAAATACTTCCATTTTGGTAGGTGCCACTAATCCTCTTGCCAATAAATCTTTATACTCCTTTACATCTTCATCCAACGTTGGTCTAGAAGCTCGCCAAACAATCTTTGTACCATCAGGGCTAAACCAAGCTCCGCCATCATAACCCAAATCACTTGTAATTTGCTTCACATTACTCCCGTCCATATCCATCAAATACAGATCTATATCACCATTGCGCGTGCTGGTAAATATTATTTTATCCCCTTT
>CANMPY010000111.1 GCA_947499775.1 Bacteroidota bacterium
TGAATATGATTCAAATATTAAGAAGTATTATTCTACATATGATCTTATAACAGAACCATATAGTGTTTCATATTCAAATGGCACTTACAAACCCTTATATTTAGATTATAAGAAAGGCTGTAAAGGTTTTGTAACCTTATATTCGATGTTGGATAGTTTTTACACTAAAGCTATATTAAATTTAGATGGCAAAGACATTTATATTTCAAAACAAAATAAAGATAGTATATTGGTAAATCTACTGCCGGGTAAGCATTATGTCAGACTTACCGCTATGTCTGGTAAAAATCCTGACGTTTGCCTCTATGATTCCCTAACTATTGAACCTCCACCAATTGCATCCTTCACTACCATTGATACAATAGGTTGCCAATGGTTGGGTTTTAAGTTTAATGATATGAGCCAAAGTGCAGTAAATACCTCATCCTATTTTAGTAAATGGAACTTTGGCGATGGAACGGATACCTTAATAAGTGGTAAAACTTTACCTTTAAAAAGCCCAACTCATATATATACGAAAGAGGGAAATTATAAAGTTCAATTAATTTTTGATAATGGAAAATGTAGGGATACTTTTACTCAGCTTAAAAAAGTAAATATATTGGCTGCTCCCCAGCCCGGGTTTAATTATAATCCAATAAAAGCGTGTAGTCCCGAAATCATTACCTTTACAAATCTAAATAATGGTGTGGTTGATAGCACTCACTGGGATTTTGGTTCTGGTAAATTTTTTACCACAAAAACAAGTCAAGTGAAATCAATTTATAATAAGTCAGGTGATTTTATTATTACACAAACATTATATGGACCTACTGGTTGTATTACTTCGGCAAATAAAACCTTAAAATTGATTCAAGGTTTAGATTCAACAATTCATCCGGAACTTATTTCAGCATCAATTTCCTCAGATGATATTCAATATCCAATAGTGCAATGGAAACCATTAAATGAAGCTGCACGCTATGAATTATTTAGGAATAACCAATTTATTTCAACTTCCGGAGACACATTTTATTATGATGTCCAAAGTAATGGTAGCCTAGCTTCTTACGAATACAAAGTAAAGGTAATGGATCAATGTCAGCGATTTAGTGGTTTAAGCAATTCTGGAAAAACAATTTTGTTGAAGGGCAAATCCTATGATAATAAAAATTGCATATTAGAATGGACGAGTTATGAAAAGTGGAATTCAGGCGTTAAAAACTATAAAGTACAAACATATAATAATGATATAAAGGAGTGGAATAATTTGGCTGAATTAGAAGATGATTCACGTACTTATGAAGACCCGAACTTTATTAAGCCTGGTCAGATTGAATCTTGCTACAGGATTACTGCAGTTAACGATGAACGAAAAGGTGAAATTAGTATAAGTAATAATATTTGTTTAGCATATTTTCCAGTACTTTTTATCCCTAACTCCTTTACCCCAAATGGTGACGGCCTTAATGATAAGTTTTTACCATCCATGGCGGGTATTGTAAGTTATGATATGAAAATATTCAGCCGATGGGGTCAACTCATTTACAGTGGCTCATGCCCCTGGAACGGAACGGTTGACGGCAAACCTGCCGAAGGAGAAGTGTACATGTACACCTTACAAATTATCCGCAACGATAGGATTAATGAGTTTCATAGAGGGATGGTACATTTGATAAGGTAGTCCTACTTTGCTCCTCATTTAGAATTAGGAACTTTACTTTCTAAATTTATTATAATATCCAAAAAATCTCAATCCTCTTCTTCCGGTTTGGATAATGAAAAACTAAAAACCGTTCCAACTCCGGGTGTACTCATTACTTCTATCGTTTCGCCATGGGCATCAATAATATGTTTAACAATGGCCAATCCCAAACCTGAGCCCCCTTTTTCTCGGCTGCGAGAGGAATCAACCCTATAAAATCGTTCAAAAATTCGAGACAAATGTTTTTCATCCATCCCTATTCCGTTGTCGGCAAGCTCTACTTTAATGCTATTTTCAAGTTCATACACGCGTATACTTGTTTTACCGCCATCCGGCTTGCAATATTTAACCGAATTAACCAAAAGGTTAGTAAGTACTTGCCGCATTCTAAATTTATCCGCTTCAACTATAATCTCGTTTCCCCCATATAATTCGAAAATAACATGGCTTTTATTAGCGGTTTCTTGTTCCGATTCTATAACATCTTCAATGAGTTGATTAATGCCAAACGTTTCTTTTTGTAACTCCAATTCATTAGCCTCAAATCGGCTAATGGTTTGCAAATCCATTACAATATTAATCATGCGATCAACGTTTTTATCTGCCTTTTCCAAAAAAAGCCGATTCACTTTTTTATCCTCCAATCCCCCTTCTAATAATGAAGCTAAATACCCCTGAATATTAAATATTGGCGTTTTAAGCTCATGCGATATATTGCCAATATATTCTCTTCGGTATTGCTCGAGGCTATGCATTTTTTCGAACTCGGTATTGCTTTTATCATTGTTTCTTTTAACAATTTTGCGAATATTATCGAATGGATTTAAATGATTAAGAAATACAGGATAGATATCGCTAAATGGATTTTCGGAAAGTAATTTCTTTAAATCGGAAATGGGCTTAAAAAAGGTAATGGCAAGGGCAATAAAAACTAAACTCGTTAGGCAACTCAATAAAATACTAACCTCTGATAATTGCAATTCAAATTCTATTTGCTGATGCCCCAACCAAATCCACATAAAACATACAACTAATAAAGTTATGGCCATACCAATAAAGGCCGATAATAAAAATAGCCAGAGAATAAGTCGTTTAAACATTTTGCATTTATGAAAATAAAGCGTTTTGAAATACCCCAACCATTTGTTTTTAAATGGGCAGACCCCTTATCAAATAAAAAAATGCATAATAGAATAAACCAAAGCGGCAAGTATGGCCGATACTGGAATGGTAAGTACCCATGCCCAAAGCAGACTTATTGTTACACCCCATTTTACCGAGGAAATACCTTTAACCAACCCCACCCCTACTATAGAGCCAGTGATGGTATGTGTGGTACTTACCGGTATACCCATTTGTTCGGTAATAAATAGTGTACTTGCACCGGCTGTTTCAGCACTAACTCCTTCGATGGGTGTAACTTTCGTTATTTTACTTCCCATAGTTTTTACAATTTTCCATCCCCCACTTAATGTTCCAAGACTAATAGCAAGGTAGCAGCTAAGTGGCACCCAATCGGGCATTGATTTTATATCTACAATATTTCCATTTGCAATTAATGCCGCAGCAATAATTCCCATAACTTTTTGGGCATCATTGCCACCATGGCCAATACTAAAAGCTGCCGACGACAATAATTGTAATTTTTTGAACGACGTTGATGTGCGTCGGGCTGTTGGCTCTTTTATTTTTTCGGTATAAATAAACGTAAGGGCAAAAACTAACAGCGCACCCACCAGCGACCAACGAAGTATTTTATTATCCGCCTTATCAATTTCCTTTACTAGCTCCTTCCTAATATCAATGTTTATGGCTTTTTTAAACAACTCTACCTTATCGTGCCCAATTGGATAGATAGCATTCATTGCCAGTACCATGCTGTCGATATCACGACCATAATAAATTTTTGCAATTGGCTTTAAACTATCTATTACTGCCTTCATGGTATGGTAATCTTTTTTGAGGGATGTGTCTTTTTTAGACTTGTTTTTTAATATTTCTAGTTTAAAAAACTTATTTAATCCATCTCCAATTTTACTAAGGGTAATATCTTTAAGGTTTACATTTTTAATAATTCCATCGGCTACTTTTTCAGCACCTTTCGATTCATAATCTGCTAAATATGGCGCACAAGCCTTTGCATTTAATTTAGCCAATTCAAGTTTCTCAATTTTTGACGAATCATGTTTTATATTTAACTCGTAGGTGTATTTATCTACCTTAAAAAACTTTTTTATATTTTCATCTAGTTTATTTTCTTGAAATTGTATGAATACAAAAAACAAAATACCGGCTAAACCACATAATATACTAACTTTTAACCATGTACGGTGTTGGATAAAAATAAGGGTAAATAAAATTGAAATTAACATGCCCACAATAGGTGCCAAAAAGATGAAGAGTGCCGTTTTTCCTATTTTTCCACTGTCAATTATTTCGTCAATAGGAATCATACCATGACTGAGGTATGCATGACATATAGCCGCTCCTGCAAATCCACCAATTAAGGTATGTGAGGAGGATGAAGGAATACCAGACCACCAGGTAATTAAATTCCAAAAAATAGCAGCTACCAAGCCACTTAATATAACTGGCAATGTTATATAATCGGCATAAACTGTTTTACCTATCGTATTAGCTACGGCATGATCTTTAAAAATTAAAAACGCTACAAAATTAAAAAATGCAGCCCACAACACGGCTTGAAGTGGCGATAAAACTTTTGTAGAAACTACGGTAGCTATTGAATTGGCAGCATCGTGAAATCCGTTTATAAAATCAAAAATTAACGCTAGGGCTATTACAATAATAATAAGTTCCATATACTACCTGCTTAAAAAATTAGGCGTTTTTTACTTGTATTGACTTAATAATATCAGCTGCATCTTCAGCTTTATCCGTTGCCGTTTCTAAAGTGGCATAAAGCTCTTTCATTTTTATGAGCTTAATTGGATCTTTTTCCTCATCAAATAATTTACCAATTGCCATATCAAAAATATCATCGGCATGATTTTCAATGCTATTAATTCTTACATACGCCTCATTTATTTTTTCAACATTCCTTAAATCGCGTAATTGCTCCACGGCTATATGCAATTCTTCGGTACAACGCAATATAAGTTCGGCCAATTTAACTACTTCGGGTGTAATATCTGAAGGCTCTATTTTATAAATAATTATTCTGCTCGATACTCCATTGATATAGTCTGCAATATCATCAAGAACTACGGCCAATTGATGAATATCCTCTCGGTCGAAAGGAGTTATAAAGCTTAAGCTTAATTGATTTAGAATGTCATGTGTAATAGAATCGCCTACATGTTCAAGGTTTTCAATTTCATTTCTTAGCCTTTTACGTTCTTCAATGGATGAAGTTTTAACCATTTCGACTAATAATTTCGAAATATCAACCAAGTTAAGGGATGCCTTTTCGAACATGGAAAAAAACTTTTTTTCTTTCGGAATAAAAAAACTTAATAAATTGCTCATAATTGTTTTTGAAGATTATTTTTGTACAAATGTGCAGTGAAATTATCTTTCCAATGTTAAGAATATGTTAAATAATTGCACCGATTATATAAAATGAAACATACTAATTGGGTGATTACTGCGCCTCCTCCTGAAAAGGATATTTTAGGTTTACAAACGCAAATTAAGGTGAATAAAGTTATAGCAACCTTGCTATGCCAACGCGGTATTCATGATTTTGATTCTGCAAAAGATTTTTTCAGACCATCGCTAACACAATTACACGACCCCTTTTTGTTTAAAGATATGCATAAGGCTGTAACACGAATTGAGAAAGCGCTAGCGCTTAAACAAAAAATAATGGTTTATGGAGATTATGATGTGGATGGCACTACATCGGTGGCCATCGTTTTTTCCTTTTTAAGTGGGTTTACAGATGCTGTCGAATATTATATTCCTGATAGATACAAGGAAGGGTATGGAATTTCGAAAGCTGGAATTGACTATGCCTCAAACCATAATTTTTCACTTTTGATTAGCTTGGATTGTGGCATACGATCGGTTGAATTAGTAAATTATGCCAACAGTAAAGGCTTAGATTGTATTATTTGCGACCATCACCTTCCTGGCGAAATATTGCCAAACGCTTTAGCCCTCTTAGATGCAAAAATACCGAACGAATCCTACCCTTTTAAGGAATTATCGGGTTGTGGAGTTGGGTTTAAATTAATTCAAGCACTGTGCATACACAAAAAACTTCCCGATTCCAGGTTTCTTCAGTATTTAGATTTAGTAGCGGTAAGCACCTGTTGTGACATTGTACCCATTGTAGGCGAAAATAGAATTTTGGTAAAATTTGGATTAGACAAATTAAATAATGCCCCTTCCCTAGGTTTAAAAATATTAAAGGAAAGTTGTATACGTAAAACACAAATTGCAACCTCTGACGTGGTTTTTTATATAGGTCCTCGAATAAATGCCGTAGGCAGATTATACGATGCTAAAACGGCCGTTAAATTACTTATCGTTACCAATGAACTGCTGGCTTTGGATTATACCGCAATGCTGAACACCACCAATACCGAACGCAAAGAAATAGACGAAACCATTACAGCCCAAGCCCTAGAAATGCTTGCTAACGACCCCGAACATTCCACAAAATTTACAAATGTGGTGTATCGTGCCGATTGGCATAAAGGCGTTATCGGCATCGTTGCTTCAAGGCTTATCGAACAGCATTATAGACCAACCATAGTGCTTGGGTATTCGGATGGAAAAATAAGTGGCTCAGCTCGATCCATCAAAGGGTTTGATATACATGAAGCTTTAATTGAATGTAAA
>CANMPY010000112.1 GCA_947499775.1 Bacteroidota bacterium
GTGACCATTAAAACACCTGGAAATTTTGAAGATTTATATACAAAACTCGGCATAGACAGTGGTTTTATTGTAGAGCGACGAAAATTTAAAATTGGAAATATTGGGCCAGCTTCTCCTGCTTCCAAATCTGATTTGAGAAAAGACGATTATATACTATCGATTGATGCCAAAACTATAACTTATTTTGATGAGGTTAGAGGAGCTTTAAAACCTAATACTGAGCAAACTTTTGTTATTTTAAGAGGAAAGGATACCCTTACCAAAGTTATTAAAATTGAAGATGAAGCTGTGGTTGGGTTTAATCCTGTAGCTTATGAATACGATTCATTATCAAAAAAACAATATTATTCTGTTGTTCAGGCTTTTCCAGAAGGAACAAAACGCGCCAAAGATTTAATTGCGACTCAATTGGTGGCTTTTGGTAAAATGTTTAAAGGCGAGATGGATCCACGCAAATCATTAGCAGGCCCTATCCAAATTGGTAAATTATTTGGTGAAAATTGGGATTGGTTCCGCTTTTGGGGATTTACTGCTATGATTTCGATTGTTTTGGCTTTTATGAATTTACTTCCAATTCCTGCATTAGATGGTGGTCATGTGGTTTTTTTAGTAGTTGAAATGATAATCAGAAGGCCTTTACCCGAAAAATTCATGTACGTTATGCAAATGATAGGAATGTTTATATTGTTAGCCTTAATGATATTTATATTTGGTAACGATATTTTTCAAACATGGTTTAGCCACTAATGAATTATTTTGATTTTTACGGCTTGCCTGTAAAATTTAATCTAAATGTTCAGGAATTAAAATCTAAATATTTAGACTTACTGAAGTTGAACCATCCTGATTTTTTTGTAAACGATGCACTTAAATATAAGGAAGCCATTGTTAACTCATCATTAAACAACGAAGCCTATAAATGTTTGGCTAACTTTCATCTACGAGTAAGTCACATTCTTGAGTTATCGGGATATGAATTTGATGATAAATTACCCCCTGCGTTTTTAATGCAAATGATGGATTTTAATGAGGTTTTGGAAGAATTGGAGCACAATGCCGATTTAGTAAAAATTAATGCATTAGAGAAGGATATAATGGATTTAAAGGATACGTTAAATCTCGAATTAACGGAATTGTCGCTTGTATCCGATGAGGTTGATTTAAGGCAAGAAGCGCTATTATCAGCAATAAAAGTAAACCTATTAAAACACAAATACCTATTGCGATTAAAGGAAACTTTGGCTAATATTGCAGCCCGTTAAACACGTTCTTAATGATATAATATTGCCCAGGTGGCGGAATTGGTAGACGCGCTGGTCTCAAACACCTGTGAGGTTACACTCGTACCGGTTCGACTCCGGTCCTGGGCACTTATTTTGTAGATATTGTTCTTAGCATCATAATCTATGTTTTATGCATTCGCAATTAAAACTACGACTTATAACTTTCTTTAATTCGCAACTAAACTATCCACAATCCGTACTATTTTTGAAACCATAATTATGAAATATATTTTCAGTCTTTTAGTCGTATTTTTTTCTACCGTTTTATTTGCTCAACGTGAGCAACATGCAGATTTAACCTATAGTTATGGGCCTCATTCAAACACCGTTTCTGGCAATATTGTCAAAAATTTTAAATTACTAAAAAGCGAGAAATTGCATTTAGGACCAGGGGTTAGGGTGGGTTATTCATTTGGCAACTCGGTAAAATATACTACAGCTCCAGCAAAATACACAAAGAAATCTGATGCTATTGACACCATAAGTGTTTCAAACCCAATGTTTATTAGCATTAATCTAACTCTGAATGCCTCCTATCATTTTTCGCCCGAGTGGTCGGTTGGGGCTAATATTGATGCTATAGGTTTTACATTTGGCAAAAAAAACAACGCGGATTATTTTCCTAGTTTAGCTTCGCAAAATGAAACAACGCCGCGCAAAAAATTGAGCAATGAGCAGGTTAAACCGAGCGTAAATAATTTTTTATTAATTGGTAATAACAATAGAGGTACTATTTATTCAGAGGTTTTTGTACGTTACCACTATAAAGATCGCTATAGCTTTAAGTTAGGATGCAGTTATATAACCACCGAATATTCGTCTTCTAACCGCATAGGTCATATGGATAACTATCGTTTCAGAAACAATTCAATCCAATATCATATAGGATTTGGGTACAGTTTTATCTAATCGTTTTTAAAGTTTTCAGAGTTTTGTCACTCTGAAAAAAGTTTATTCAACTCCCATTTGCCTATAAACAGAACACGCATATAAAGCAGCGGTTTCGGTTCTAAGCCTTGATATTCCTAACGAAACAGCTTGAAACCCCTCTGCTAATGCTAATTCGATTTCCGATTCTGAAAAATCACCTTCTGGGCCAATTAAAATTCGCACCGTAGATGCCCCCTTATTTAGGGAACCAAATTCATTTTTTTCTCCATTCGAACAAAAGGCTATATAGCTATTTTCATCACAAGGAAATTGGTCAATATATTTTTTAAATGATAGAGGTGCTGTAATAGTGGGCAACCAGTATTGCTTAGATTGCTTTAATGCAGAAATAGCAATCTTTTCAATTCGGTCAAGGCGCAAATTGCTACGTTCGCTGTGTTCGCATTGCAAAAATGCAATTGAATTGATTCCAAGTTCAACGGTTTTTTCTATTAGCCATTCCATACGGTCTGTATTTTTGGTTGGGGCTATAGCCAAATGAAACCCTGATTGGTAGTGTGAAGCTTCAAAATGAGTTTTGGTTTGAATATTAATTTTAACAGGTTTGTTCTTATGCTCTATTTCAATTTTACCTTCATATAAATTACCCTTGCCATCTATTACTTTTACTCCATCGCCATTTGTTTTGCGGAGCACTTTAATACAGTGTGTGCTTTCATCGAGTGAAAGAAAAAGATGATTTTCGAAAATATCGGTGCTATAAAATAGTTCCATTTTTATTTATTAGGAGTTTGGAATCTGGAATACTAAATTTTATGAGTTCATCAAAATTCAATTATCCCTTTTAATGAATTTTCCATCGCCATTCCTCTGCTCCCTTTAATAAAGATGGCGGTATGGTCTAAATTTATCGTTTTCAATAACACATTTATTTCTTCAGCTGTATTGTATCCATTTTTATTATTGGCCAAAGCTTGTTTTTTAAAGTGTTCTCCTGCCACATACAAATGATCGAAATTTAAAGAATTGGCATAATCGTAAATCAGTTTATGTTCTGGTTCGGCATGTGTACCCATTTCGAACATATCGCCCAAAAGTGCTATTTTTTTAGGAAAATCAAAGCGGGCAAAGTTTTCTAATGCTTTTTCCATGCTACTTGGGTTAGCATTGTAGGCATCCAAAAAAATCATGGTGCTTCCCACTGTAATAACCTGTGATCGTTTATTTTTTGGAACATAGCTTTCTATTCCTTGTTTTATTAATTGGTCAGAAACCTCAAAATACTGTCCAATGGCTACAGCCGCCATAATATTTTCGAAATTGTATGATCCACTAAGTAAGCTATTTATTGGTAAGCTATTATAGGTAAACTCTATGTTCGGAAAATCTTTAACCAAATGGCAATAGGTTGTTGCCTTTTCTGTTTTTGTGGCATACCATTGAACGTTTGTTAATCGTGAAGCCATTCGGGTTAGCCAATCATCATCTAAATTAACAAAGGCTAAGCCATTTGATTTCAATAAATGGTAATACAACTCACTTTCGGCTTTTGCTACGCCCTCAAGACTCCCAAATCCCTCCAAATGCTCTTTGCCTATATTGGTTATTAATCCATAATCTGGTTCTGCTATTTTGCACAGGTCTTCAATATCGCCTATTTGGTTAGCGCCTAGTTCAATAACAGCCATTTCGGTATCGGGTTTAATTCCCAAAATAGTGAGCGGCACTCCAATATGATTATTAAAATTTCCAGGTGTGCTAATGGTTTTAAAGCGCTGCGATAGCACACTATGAACCAATTCCTTAGTGGTTGTTTTGCCATTGCTCCCTCCTATTCCTATGAAAGGAATTTTTAACTGATGTCGGTGGTGATTTGCTAATTTTTGAAGCGTTATTAAACAATCATCTACTAAAATGGTTCTTCCTGTAATCTCAAATTCTGGTTCGTCTATAATTGCCCATTTTGCACCTCCTTCAATGGCTTGACGAGCAAATGCATTGGCATTAAAATTTGCACCTTTGAGGGCAAAAAAAATGGAGTTGGGTTCAATTTTTCGTGTATCGGTGCTTACTGTATAATTGCACTCAATGTATAATTGATAAAGTTCATGGATAGATGCCATATTAGGTAGCAAACTTATAACTTTTAAATGAGTGTTTAGGGTATCAACACGAGAATAATGTTTGTCTTATTAATTTCTCATGCCTTTATAAAATAGAGGGTTAAGTTCCATTGCTTATTTTTATGTAGTCCTTGTCTTTCTATTTTTAAAAATGTTGAATTTGATTTCAAGATTTTGATAAAATAAATTATTTTCACGGCATGTTTAAATATGCTCTAGGTTTAGTGTTTTTAACCGTTATTTATAGTGCTTCAGCACAAATTTATAACCCAGAAACGGCTTTGGTTTCCTACCAAAGTGTTGAAAATAAGTTGTATTGGAAAAATCGCATCCCTTTTGCTGGATATTGGCAGCAAGATGTTTCGTATCATATCAAAGCCCGACTTAACGATACCACGGAGATTATCACAGGAACCGAGGTTATTGAATATGCAAATAATTCTCCTGATGTTTTAACTACGCTTTATTTCAGGCTTACTCAAAATGCATTTCAACCCGAAAGCTATAAAGACAAAATGGAAAGGGCTGGAAAGGTATTTAATACCTTTGGTAAATATGAAGAAAAAAAGTTGGGTACAGCTATATCAAAGGTAGCTGTTAATGGCCAAAATGTTCGTTTTGTGATGGATAACACGATTATGATTGTAGAATTGCCAACGCCTATGTTACCAGGCACATCCCTTAAAATTGAAGTAGATTTTAAAACCTATTTCGATCAGGGTAGCATGGGCCGAAGAATGAAGCGATTCGAACACAATAATTTTAAGCATTTTGATGGTGTGCATTGGTATCCAAGACTTTCTGTTTACGACCGAAAATTTAAATGGACAACCGATCAGCATTTAGGAAAAGAGTTTTATGGCGATTATGGTGTATTCCACGTTGAATTGGAATTGCCAAATCATTATATCTGCGAAGCTACGGGTGTATTGGCCAATAGTTCTGAAGTTTACGCCAATGGATTAAGAGAAAAAATTGACATTAAGAATTTTACCGAGCGCACAAAATATATAACCCAACCGGTAAATCCTGATGGAACCTATAAAAAATGGATTTGGATGGCCACTAATGTTCACGATTTTGCCTTTACCACCGACCCAACGTATAGAATTGGAGAAACCGAGTGGAATGGTATTAAATGCATTGCCATAGCGCAAGAACAAAATGCCTATGCATGGCAACCAACAGCTGATTTTGTTGCCAAGGTGGTTAAAACCTACTCCGAAGATTTTGGGATGTATGGCTATCCAAAAATGGTAGCTGCCGATGCACGCGACGGAATGGAATACCCCATGTTGACATTAGATGGTGGAAATTGGCCAGGTCATCAATATGTGATAGCTCACGAAATAGGCCATAATTGGTTTTATGGAATGATTGGGAATAATGAAACCTATCGTGCCTTTTTGGATGAAGGCTTTACTCAATTTTTAACCGCATGGAGTCTTAAAAAAATAAGCAATCGCGAATCATTGCCTAATTCATTAGATTGGGCTTACGTTTATGCAGGCTATATCAATCATGCTATTAATGAAAATACGGCTCGCTTAAACACACATTCCGATCATTTTAATTCAGCAGAACGCCATGGTGGCGGATATGGTCAGGTGTATTACAAAACCGCAACAATGCTTTATAATTTACAATATGTGTTAGGCGAAAAATTATTTTTGGAAGCCATTCAACATTATTTTAATCAATGGAAATTTGGCCATCCTTATGAGGAAGATTTTAGGCAATCGGTTATTGATTATACCAAAACAGATTTAAATTGGTTTTTTGATGATTGGCTCACCTCCACCAAAACAATTGATTATAAAGTGGTAGGCTATACAAAAGTAACCAATGGCAAGGACGATTACACCATTATTATTAAACGAAAAGGCCAAATGCATATGCCTTTAGATATAACCGTAATTGATAAAAAAGATAATCGCTTGCATTACATAATACCCAATACTTATTTCACTAAACCTTTAGGAAAAGCACAAGTAAATCACCGATGGAAATCATGGGATATGATGAATACGATGGATTTTTTATGGGTTCATTCGCCCTATGGAATAAAAGATATTTGGATTGATTCAAGTGGCCGATTGGCTGACGTTAACCGTTTGA
>CANMPY010000113.1 GCA_947499775.1 Bacteroidota bacterium
AACATTTGTATAATCTAATCTGAAGACTAGATTATTTTAAATTATCATGATGCCTTGTTTTCCGGTGAACGGAATTGGAATAAAAAACTCAGCTGAAATACTACCCGGCACAAATTCATATTTGCGGTCAGATATTTTTTTGTCTATATAAAAACTTAACCAAAAGCGGTTGCTTAAAAGAAAAATTTCTTCCATTATAGTCTCGAATGGTGTGGCACATCGCGGCTTTACGGTTTTAATATAATGACGAAATGTGCCAGTTTGAATGGATTCATCTAATTCATTAAGCCCAATACCAGTTGAATTAATAATAACATCATCCAATCTAAAATCGCTTAAGTTTATAAGGTAAACTTTCCAATCGTTTTCAAGGCTTGATTCTTTTACAATGGCTATGCCAATATCCTTTATTTCCGATGGTATTATATCTTTTAACATTGTTCAAAATTAAAGCCTATTCATAAGATTACACCGCCATGAAATCAAAAAAAAAGACAGTTAGTGTATTTTAGTACACGCCATACGCAACGCTTACTTTGGATGAGCTTGATATAAATAATAAAGATCCGATTGGTTTTGTTTGCCTTAAATAGGCTTACACCAAAAAGTGTAAAGCAAGTTTTCGTTATCCGTTGGTGTGAATAACGGAATAAACTAAGCCATTGGTCATTTCCCCCATAGTATTCTGATAGGTATTGATTTAAGGTTTAGTACAAGTGAAGTATTCAATTAATTTTGTTATTCGGTTATGTGAAATGTATAAAATAATAAGTATTTTCGGGAAATGATTCGTTTAGCTTGGTCTATGTTTGAAAGTGCAATGTATCCATTGATAATGGTTATGTGCATGTGGCTAACGTATTTTTTAAATATTGATCTTCAATGGCATGCCGAAGAATTAGGGGTTAGACCTCATCAGATTTCCGGATTAATTGGTATTGCCACAATGCCATTTTTACACGAAAATTTAGAACATTTGTTCAGTAATTCACTTCCTTTAGTGGTGGCTGGTAGTTTTTTATTTTACTATTTTAAAAAACTCACTTGGCTCATATGTGCAGTAGTTTGGGTTGTTGGCGGTGGTATTTTATGGTGCATAGGTTCGCCCGGAACCCTACATATTGGAGCCAGCGGTTTGGTTTATGGCTTGGTCTTTTTTTTATTAATTTCGGGCGTTATTCGCGCACATCGAAACCTGGCTGCGGTGGCCTTACTCATGGTTTTCTTATACGGCAGTTTGGTATGGGGGCTGTTTCCTGAGTATGTATACATAATGAAAGAAAATATTTCGTGGGAAGGCCATCTTGGGGGCGCAATTTCAGGCATAGCCATGGCTATTATTCTACGAAAAAAAGGACCCCCAAAACCTGTCGATGACATAACTCCTGACGACAATGACATTGAAGATGATAATCCGTATTGGATGCAAGATGAGGCACACGAAGAATCATCCTCAGAGGAAAATAATTTACCGAGTGATCCAAAATAAACATTAGGTATATTCCGAAAAATGCCAATCCATGGGAATAAAATGAAAAAGGTATTTTGCTATAGTTTGATTTTTGGGATTTTACAACTTATTCCAATTAGGGCTTTAGGGTGGGGGTTCAAAGCTCATCGACAATTAAATTATGCTGCTGTATTTACCTTGCCACCTGAACTTTTCAAATTTTATAAACCGCATATAAACTACATAACCGAGAAGGCTGTAAATGCTGATAAACGACGCTATGCTTTTGCTGACGAGGCTTGTAGACATTTTTTGGATGCCGATCACTACGAAAAAAAAGTTCCGATTGATACTATACCTAATGCTTGGAATAACGCAGTTCTGAAATATTCTGAGGATACGCTTCTAGCATATGGTATTGTTCCTTGGCATCTGCAACGTGTGCAATATCAATTAACGAAAGCATTTGCTGAGAAAAATCTGTACTTAATTCTTAAACTAAGTGCCGATTTAGGCCATTATGCTGCTGATTTGCATGTGCCATTGCATTCAACCGAAAACTATAACGGTCAATTAACAGAGCAAGAAGGAATTCATAGCCTTTGGGAGTCGAGGCTGTATGAGTTATTCGAACCAAACTATGATTTTTTTACAGGCAGAGCTTCCTATTTACCAAACGTATCGGAAACAATTTGGGAACGTTTTGCACAAAGTTTTGCCGCACTTGACAGTGTCTTAATTTTCGAAAAATTAGCTGGCCTTAAACATCCAAATAAATATTCGTTACAATCTAATGGTAGAACGAATGTAAAAGTATACAATGAAGCGTTTTGCATTTATTACAACCACTTGCTTAATGGTATGATAGAACGAAGAGCTAGGGCCTCAATAAATTTAATTGGCTCACTTTGGTATACTGCGTGGGTAGATGCCGGCCAACCTGATTTAAGCAATTTAAAGGAAGAACCACTGAAAACCGAAAACAATGATGAGACTCTCATTCAAACCTTATTTCAAAATTCAAGAATTATAGGCAGAAAAGAAGATTAACGAACGGTTGCGGGTTTACCTAGTTGTTTTCATAATTTACACCTTTTTAGCGTAAACCTATTTCAGGATAAGACATATCCCCTAATACGATAAATATTCACAATGTGTTTAAAGTTGCTTGATAAAATCCATTACACGTTATAACTGAATTTTTAGTAATACCTTAATTTAACTTGGTAAAACCTTAGCCGCTCTGTTAAAAATAAGAGCCGTCCAAACCCATGAACTTATCATACACAATCCGCCAATAGGCGTGATAGCCCCAACCCAAGTAAAGCCTTTGATACCCAAAGTAGACTTTAAAGCTAAAAAATAGAGCGATCCGCAAAATATTAAAATTCCGAAAAGCAAAAGTCTTCCTTGAATTAATAGACTAACGGTGTTAAATTTTGCTATCAGGCTTAAAATTAGCAAACCAAAACAACCATAAATTTGATAACGTGCGGCTGTTTCAAAGCTTACAAGTTGGCTAGGCGATAGTTTGGTTTGAAGGTAATGCGCACCAAATGCTCCAGAAATAATGGCAAAGGCCACTCCAAAAGACCCAATAGAAATTAAACGCGATGAAAAATTATTTGATATAGACTTATTTATTGGCATTATTTTACGAAATTGCAAAGGTATTTTTTTAAACTATATGTTAAAGAAAATTAAAACGTGGCCTTGGTTTATAACTTATTTGCTTTTTATAGGCAGTTGCATGCCCGATGAATTCAAAACCGTAGGGTTAAAAGTTGATGCAATAAACCCTGAATATGCCATTCCTTTGGTGAGCGATGATTTAAGTATTTCAAATTTAATTGGCACTGGTGGAACATTTATAAAAAAGGAAACCGATGGCTTTATTTCTTTGGTTTACCGAGGTCAAATTTTTTCGACCACCGCAGAAAAGGTAGTCGTCTTACCCGATCAAAATTTTAATCAGGTAATGAGTTTAAATGCTGTTCAGGCCAATGCGTTAATGAATGGTCAAAATTTAACCATATCGTCACAAAGTGCACATTCCATTAGCATAGGGAGCCGCGAAATTGATTCAATTTGGTTTAAAGCGGGTGCCTTAGTTGCATCCATAGCAAGTGAAATAAAAACAAGCGGAAACTTAAAAATAACCCTTGAAGATGCAAAAAATTCTGGGGTTTCTTTATCCGTAAATGTTCCATTTAATTATGGAGGAACCACGCCAGTAATAGCAAGTAATTCAACACTTTTTGATGGCTATAAATGGAATATGACCAAGGGCGGATTAGGGTATAATAGGGTGAATATAAATTATGAATTAACCTTAAATGCAACAACTCAAATTGTAAATTCGGGAGATCAAATGACCATTGACTTGGGATTAAAAGGCCTTAATTTTAGCCAATTTTATGGATATGTAGGTCAAGTAAATTTGCTGAATGAAGCCGAAACTATCGATTTGTCAATTTTCGATAATAGTACCAATGCTTCAATATTTATTGAAGACCCAAAAGTTAAAATCATTTTTGGCAATTCATTTGGTGTTCCCATTAAGGCAGGGTTTTCAAAATTAGCCACATTTAGCCCCGGAATTCCTGAAACAGATATAACGGGTATTCCCGACCCATTGCCAATTCCTGCCCCAACACTATCCCAAATCGGACAAATTCTTTATGATTCTGTTTTGATTGACAAATCTACCAGTAATATAAAAACAGCCATTAACCAAAAACCAAAACATCTTATTTTTAAAGCATTCATCGATTTGAATCCCAATGGGAAACAACAACGAAATTTTTTGACGGATAAAAGTCAATTGAAAATAATTTTAGACGTTGAATTTCCTTTGTATGGCAGTGTCCGTAATTTTATGCTTGAGGGCGAAAAAGAAATTGAATTTAAGATGCCTGACCAAGAAATAATTGAAGAGATAACCTTGCGGTTTACAGGATTAAACGGATATCCAATTGATCTTTTTACGCAAGTTTATTTAATGGATTCAATGGGAGTAGCCTTCGATTCGCTTTTTAATAATCAAAGCTATCAGTTTATTGAAGCTGCTTCAGTAGGATTGGATGGCAAGGTAACCACCGCCACTAAGAAAACAACAGACATTGTTTTTGATATTCTTAGGGCCAAACGCTTAAGTAGATTAGCTAAAGTGAAATTACGCGCCCAATTAGGAACCACAAGTCAGGGGGGCACATATCCAAGCGTAAAGTTTTATAGTACCTATGTATTAGGAATAAAGATAGGCGTTAAAGCAAAGCTTAAATTAGATGCAGGTAAATGATGAGGCATAGATTAGGTAAAGGTATACTCTGTTTTATTGTGGGATTGATTTGCATCCCAAAAGGATTTGCGCAGCTAAATCTTACCATGTATAATATGCATACCCTACCTCAGCGTGTACAGGTAAATCCGGCGCAGGTAAGCGATTCGAGATTTTTTATTAGTATGCCCGGCTTGGCTTCCATTCATCTATTATATGGAAATACAGGATTTAAAATAAAAGAGCTTGTATCTGTAGATGAATCTAACCGACTTAATATTCATCCTATTACCTTTTACAATTCATTAAATAAAAACAATCGAATAAATGTAGAAACGGATTGGGATTTAATAAACTTTGGTTTTAAAGTTAGAAAAAGCAATTTTACAGTTTGCCTTGGCGAAAAAGTAAAAAGCCAGGTCTCGTTTCCAAAAGATTTTTTTGGATTGCTGATAATTGGAAATGCAGGGGAAAATCTTGGACAAGATCTTAATTTTAATTTTGGTGCCGATATAATGGCATACAATGATTTAAACGCATCGTATTCGCGTTCGTTTTTAAAAGATAAACTGAGATTGGGGGTCAAAGGCGCGTATTTAAATGGAATTTTAAACGTTAATACCGAGCGCAGTGATTTGATTTTTAATACCAATCAAGACGATTTTCATTATACCATTCGTTCTGATATCAAAATTAATACTTCAAGTATTTTAGATACGATTAAAAAAGGATTTGATGCAGGCCCTTTTGATTATAATGTATTTAAAGGGCGAAATAGGGGTATGGCTGTGAGCTTAGGTGCAACCTATCAACTGCGTCCAAAAATAGTGTTATCAGCTAGTTTAGTTGATTTAGGATATATAAATTGGAACGATAATGTTCAAAATTATCAAACCCAAGACCCCACTCAAAAAACGGAATATTATGGTTTAAAACTTAATGATATTTTTGGAGAAAACCCAAACCCAGATTCTTCGTTTAATGCCCTTCTGGATACCCTAAAAGATAAATTAAAGTTAGTAACTACTCATGAGTCATTCAAAACAAATCTTCCCGCAACGCTGTATTTAGGAGGAAATTTTTGGATAACAAAGCGTCATAATGTGGGTGTGGTATTATATGGCTCCTATTTTAGAAAAAAATTCAATCCAGCGCTTACGCTTTCGTATAATGGAAAATTAACCAAAATAATTGGCGTGTCGGTTAGCTATTCGATGATTAACAAATCCTTTGTCAATGGGGGAGTAGGTTTCACTTTAAACGGAGGTCCTTTTCAATATTATGCCGTAGCCGATAATATTTTGGGAATAATAAAATATAGAAATGCCGATATTGTTGATTTTCGAATGGGGATTAATTTTACGTTTTTGCGAAAAGACAAACAAGCAGGATTAAGCGGAAAAAAATAAACGCTTGCCTAGCGTAACACATTTTAGTTTATACTCTCCTTTTTCGAAAAATATCAAATATCCTTATTAAGGTAATGTACCCACATCAAGCTAGAATAGCTTTATCTGTAGACTTTATTTCATGAAAAAATATTCATGTTTGAGCTGGCTATAAATAAACAAGGGTTTGCGCTTGCGCAAACCCTTGCTTATTTATAGATTGTGGAGAGTATCGGAGTCGAACCGATGACCTCTTGCATGCCATGCAAGCGCTCTAGCCAACTGAGCTAAC
>CANMPY010000114.1 GCA_947499775.1 Bacteroidota bacterium
AGTTTGGGGCTTGCAAATAATTTATTAATAAAATAGCGATCCTTCGAATTCAGATCTGCTTTACTTATTTTATCAATAATTTTTTTTTTAATGCAATCAATTCTTTTGATAAAGGGTAATCAATAGATGCCTGTGTCATTAACAATGCTACATAACCAGGAGTTTCATTCTCGTGAGCAAATTCAATGATTTTTACCCATCTAGCAATTATTTCTTTGTCAGTTGGGGCAATGGTATCATTCAAGATAGCTGTTTTAATAATGTATTTTTTTGCCAAATAGCTTGAGGCTTTGTCATGGGTATTGATATAGTAATAATCGCTAATTTTCCACATGATATTTTCGGCAAAGGGCTGTAAAAATATATCTGCCGATTTAATGCTTTCATATGCTGGGTCGTTAGCTTTAAGTGCTTTGGCACGTGTAAACCTGAAAATCATACTATCCGCTTCTGATTGGTTAGGCCCATCAATTGCATTTCGAATAAGATAAAGAGCTAAAGCATTTTCTTTTTTTATAAAAAAGGTATCGGCCGGATTATAAACCAAGGCTTTTCGAATTATTTCCATCATCAGCGATGATGGGGGTTGATTAGAGATTTGGTCTTTTGCAAGAAGATATTGATAAAAATTAATTTTAGAATTTTTTTCACCAAACACCCGTCTAGCTACATCCAAATAATAGTTAGCTGAATCGTAATTTTTCTTTTTCCATTGTATGTCGGTCATGAATAAAAATGGATCAACTATTGGCGTTTTGCCTGATTCTTCATTTTTTATATCGTTTTCATACCATTGAATCAAGTTGCGATAATGCGATTTTGTAGATGCTGTATCCCCGTTCATCTGATAAGATTTTCCTATCATATAATAAGCGGTTTTATCGCTATTGAGGCCATACGATATTGTATATAATTTTATGGCTTTTGGGTATCTGTTAACGTTGTATTCTTCATCGGCTAAGGCATTGTTGGCCGAAACCAATTCAGCTATTAGGTCGTCAAATTTACCTTCGTACTTTTTATCCTTATCCCTCAATCGCGCTTTGATAACTAATTTACAGGCATCTTTAAAGGCTTCTGGATTTTTCTTGGCATACGCTGGTTTTTTGTTTAATTCAAAAAGACTTTTGGAATGCAGGTAATAAGTGAGTGCATCTTTTTTAGTAACTTCATGCTCAAGTGCGTCTCCAGTTAATTTAAAGGCACGTTCAAATAAACCATCTTGTATGGCCTGTTCAGCTTTATCAAGATTTATTTGTTGTGCATAGCCGAAATAGGCACTAATAAATAAGAATATAAATAGGATATGTCGTTGCATTATTATTTTTCAAACATAGGATGAAATTTTGCAATTTTCAAACTTACAAAAACTTCTTTTTGCGATTTAGTGTTCTTCCAAACTCCAAGCTACTGCCTTAGCACTAAAAAGGGCTTTTGTTTTGGTCCACGTATCATCAAAAAAAGCAGATTTCCTATATAGATCTAGTGCAGTTTCGCTATCCCATATGCTATATGTAAAAAAGGTTGATGGGTTTTTTATGTCCTTTAGAAGTGTAACTTTTTGACAACCTTCAAATTTTGATATTTTTTCCTTAACCGCATCAAAAAGCAGTTCAAACGCTTCGGTGTTTTCCAAGTGGAAAGTCATTTTAACAATTCGTATAATCATTTGGTTTATATTTTTCCTTTTCCTTGTCGTATAATCTGAGGCGTATTGTCGGTACAGTCAATAATAGTTGAGGCTACATTATCGCCAATTCCACCATCGATTACCAGATCGACTTGATGCCCAAAAATTTCATTAATTTCTTGTGGGTCTGTATGGTATTCCATAATTAGGTTATCATTATGAATGGAGGTAACCAGCAAGGGTTCACCTAGTTCTTTGAGAATTTCTAACACTATGGTATTATTTGGGACCCTTATGCCAATTGTTTTTTTATTTTCTCGAAAATGATGAGGAAGTTTATGACTTGCTTTTAATATGAATGTAAATGGACCTGGTAAAACCTGCTTCATTAGCTTAAAAACAGGATTAGATATAGGCCTTGTGTACTCGGCAAGTTGACTAAAACTGCTGCAGAGTATTGAAAAATTTATATTAGACCCTTTTTTCCCCAATTTTTTTGCAAAGGATTCAATGCCATGAATATTCGAAATGGTACAGGCTGCCGCATAAATCGTGTCGGTAGGAATAATAATTAATCCACCTTTGTTCAAAAGGTTGACAACCTCTTTAATCTGACGTGCATCTGGATTTTGCGATCTTATTTCTAGCAACATTATTATTCTGCAAAAATAAACATAGTATGGAGAATGATTTTTTTAATAAAAATCAATTTTTGATATAATTGTATATATTTGAAAAACGAAAATTTAGCTAATTCACTTTATCTAGAATATTTATCATGCCAATGAATAAACCATTTGAAGCAGTACAAGCGGAATTTCAAATCCAAACATTACCAAATCAAGGAGCTTGGGAACTTGATTTTTATTCAGGTAACTTTTCTTGGTCAATCGAAATGTATAGCCTTTTTCAATGCGATGCTTCGTTAATTATACTCACAAAAGGCTATGTCTGCGATTTGTTCTCGGCCAGTGAGGGAACAAAATTAAATAATTGGTTTACCGACTTAAAATCGGGGTTAGAAATAAAGCCTCTTGATGTTGAATTCGTAACAAATGAGGGAATTGAAATATTTTTCAGATGGACAGCTGGAATGTTTTATGACGCATTTGGAAGCCCTCAAAGGGCGGTTGGTTCGATTCAAGATATTACTGCGCTTAAAAACGATGAGGTTAAACTCTTTCAATATAAACATTTCTTTTATGAGAGTAATGATTTAAATTGTATAGCAAATGTTCATGGTTTTTTCGAAAAAGTTAATCAGAAATTTAGCGATCTCCTAGGCTATAGCGAACTTGACTTGGTTGAAAATTCATTTCTGAATTTTATTCATCCCGATGATTTAGGCAGCACGCTTAATGAGATCGAAAAATTAAAAAATGGAGTAATTACGCTCAATTTTTTCAACCGTTATAGGAAGAAAAATGGCGATTATGTTTGGCTCGAATGGGTATCGACTCCTGATAAATCGAGTGGTAAACTTTACGCCATCGCCCGCGATATTACCGAACGTATTGGCTATGAGAATAGTTTAACTCAATTAAATAGCGAATTAGAAGCCCGCGTTACACAACGTACTATAGAAATTGAGCTGCGAAATAAATATTTTCAAGCCCTTATCAATAATAGTAGCGAGGCTATCATGACATTTGATAGCAAAGGAAACATTTTGTATCAAAGCCCTATTGTAGAAAAAATTACAGGATACACGGAAAAAGAATTGTCAAATAAACCGGCTCTCTTTTTTGAAAGTGGACTTCTTAATTTAGCCTCTCAATTAAAAGAAAATAAAGAGGGGGCATCAAAGTCGGTGCAATTTACAATTTGTTCTAAAAATGGTTACCTAAAATGGATTGAGGGAATTATTACGAAAAGACTCCGTGATAAAAACATTCATGCTTATATTTTTAATTTTAGCGACATTACTTTCCGTAAGGAATATGAAATAGCAATTAGTCAAAGTGAAATAAAGCTTAAGAAAGCGCAAGAAATAGCCAATTTTGGTAGTTGGGAACTTAATGTCGTTACAGGAGAAATGATTTGGTCTGAAGTGGCGTGTCGTATTCATGGTTTTCAAGAAACCGAATCGAAACAGACATTTGAAACATGGATATCGCTTATTCATCCTGATGACCTTAATTATGTGATAGCTAATATAAAATTATCTCAAGAAACAGATAAACCACTTGCTTATTCCTATCGAATTTTATTAAAAAATAAGACTATTCGCTATGTAAATTTAGATGCTTTCTATGAGCAGGATGAGTTAAGGAATATTAAAAAAATTAATGGCATTATTAACGATGTAACCGAAGAAAAACATGCCGAAAAAGAATTGTTACGCAGTGAAATGTTTACACGCGGTGTTCTTGACTCGCTCACTAATCAAATTGCAGTAATCTATAAGTCGGGCTTAGTTAAAGAAACCAATAAAGCCTGGGGTGATTTTAGATTATTGAACGGCGAAACATACTTAATGCGAACCGAAAGCGGAACGAATTTTATAGAATCCTGTAAATATCAAAAATTTTCAGATCATGAAACATCCATCCATGCATTGGAAGGAATTAGTGCCATTTTTAAAAATAAAACAAACGAATACCAGTACGAATATCCGCTTGAATTGGCCAACGGCATGTTTTGGTTTTTGATGAGAATTACAAAGTTTAAACAAGATAAATCGATGCTTGTTATTTCGCATGAAGACATTACTCAACGCAAAGTTGCCGAATTGCTTACCAAGAAAACGGCTAATGACTTAATGCATCGAAATAATGAATTAGAGCAATTTGCTTATATGGTTTCTCATAATTTGAGAGCGCCAGTGGCTAATTTAATTGGCTTATCCGATATACTCATAAACAATCATTTACCTGAAAATAAATTTCAGGAAACCACCAAAGGCTTATTCAAATCTGCTCACAAATTAGACGAAATCATAAAAGACTTAAACAATGTATTGCAGGTGCGTGGTCATATAAATGAAAAGAAGGAGATTATTTATTTAGCCAAACTTATAAAAAGTATTCAAGTAGGCATAGGTTCTTTAGTCGAAAATTCGGGCCTAGTTATAAAAGCAGATTTTAAAGCAATTGACCGCCTTGTTATGGTTAAGAGTTACATTCATAGCATATTCCATAATTTAATTATTAATAGCATAAAATACAGAAGCGACGAAAGAAAACCCGTAGTTGATATCATATCTAAAAAACATAATAATGGCATTGTTATTCGTTATAAGGATAATGGAATTGGATTTAACATGAGCCGAGATAAGGACCATATTTTTGGTATGTACAAGCGATTTAATCCCGAAATTGAAGGCAAAGGCATTGGGCTGTATTTGGTGAAATTGCAAGTAGAGTCGTTGGGTGGAACCATTAAATTAGAAAGTGAGCTAGGAAAAGGAGCGGAATTTATAATAGAATTTAAGAATTAAATTAACTGAATTAAATAAACTGAATTATGAATTTACCTAATCGATTTATTCTTGTGGACGATGATCCCATTAATAACTTAATTATTGAACATCAAATTAAAACTAAAATTTCGACCGAAATAGAAATTGTAAGTTTTGAGTCTCCCATGGAAGGATTTAGTTACATTATGAACTACGATGGCGCTGAATCAAGAGTTCAAACTGTGCTTTTTCTAGATTTAAACATGCCCGTTTTTTCAGGGTGGGATTTTTTAGAAAAATTAGAAAAATTAGATGATCAAATTACCAATCAACTTACTATCTATGTGTCATCCTCATCGCTTGACAATAGGGATATTGAACGAGCCAATAATATAGATTTAGTAAAGGATTATTTAATAAAACCGCTTACCGCTGACATCTTAGTGGGTTTGTTTAATTAGGCTGATAGCCCTAACGTTATTCGTTGATGGGTTAGAAAATAGATCAAAAACGGTAGCCAAATAACATGCGACTTCTTATATTATAGCCATCCATATATGGCATGTAAATGGGGCCGCTAATGCGTATATCTCCAGTGCTATACTGAAAGCACATCCCCGCAGCATATTCAAAAATAAGCCCATTTCTGCTAACAAAATCAAATCCGATGTAGGATGGATTGAAATAAAATGCCTTTGCTTTGGCATCTGTTTTAAAGTCAAATGGGCCAACAAACAGATCTTTTCTAAATCTACTCCCAAATCTATTCCCAAAACTACTCCCAAATGATTCATCGTATACAATGGTTTTGGCTCCTATTGCTGGACCAAAAAAAGGATTAAATTTTTTGTTAGATGGGCTCCTAAAATATATTTTTAAAAACAATTCAACCAGGGTCTCATTCACTTTAGTATCATAATAAATCGACTCATCCGATTGGCGTTTGAATGCATAAAGATTAAGTGAGTGCTTATTTCTAATGGTATATTCTATAGCCAACGATCCGCCATCGAGTAATGGCGCAATGTATATGGCCGATGGTAATTTGGTATTTAAATTGTTGCGTGAGTTATCCTGTGTTACTTGCCCATATACATCAATCAAGCCAAGTAAAAAAATGCTAAAAAATAAATAATGTTTCATTATTTTATGTTGGTGTTATGTTTAATAGGCCAGCCAATCGTAAATCCGAATAAGCCCCCAACACCCTGTTTGTATCCCAGTCCGGTTAGGGTACATTCTCCAGTATTGCTTGGCTTAAACTGATATTTAATAGCCGTATAATAATCAAAAATAATATTTTTTGAGAACAATTTTGTTGCACCTATTACAAAAAACACAGTTCGTCGTTTTGTGCTACAATAATCCTTTT
>CANMPY010000115.1 GCA_947499775.1 Bacteroidota bacterium
ATGTGCAGTGGTAGCAAATGCATTCTTGGCATAATATTTTCTTTGATCAAGTGATGTGCTTCCATTTGAATTTTGAAGATCATCAATAAGAGAGCTATACAAGTCTTTTGAGGCAATAACTACTGTATCATTAAAGTTTTTGGCAGCTGCCCGTATTAAAGAAACGCCGCCAATATCAATTTTTTCAATTATTTCACTTTCAATGTCACAATTCTTTAACGTTTCTTCAAATGGATATAAATCCACGATAACTAAGTCGATAGGTGGAATATTATACTGTTGAATTTCAGATAAATCTTGTGGGTTATCTCTTCGATGAAGAATACCTCCAAATACCGAAGGATGTAAGGTTTTTACCCTTCCACCTAAAATGGCCGGAAATCCAGTAATATCTTCTATTGCCGTTACAGGTATTTGAAACTGTTCAATAAAGGATTGGGTTCCTCCTGTTGAAAATAGTTTAACATTTAATTTATGAAGAAGATGGAGTAGGGGTTCTAAGCCATCTTTATTATATACCGAAATTAAAGCCGATGAAATCTGTTTCATTAAGCGCAAAGGTAACACTTAGTATGTGGAACAGATTAAAAGTGTTAAAGATGTGTATATCTGATTATCAAAAATTCAATCGTTTTATTTCCGAATCCAATTCTGAGTAATCAATAGGCACAACGCCTACTTTCTGACACACTAATCCCCCAGCAATATTGGCTATTTTGGTGGTTTCTTCAATGTCCATACCCGAAGCCAAACAAAGAGCGGCCAAACTTACCATGGTATCGCCAGCGCCGCTTACATCTACTATGTTTCTTTCGTGTGCCTTAATATGAAAGGTTTCGGATTGCGATTTTGAAATTACACCGTCTTCAGATAAGGTTACCATAATATTTTTGCACCCCAATATTTCCATTAACGACGAAGCAGCATCATTAATATTATCAAAATTAGTAAGATCCAATTCCGTTTTTAACCCCTCCTTAATTTCTTTGCGGTTTGGTTTAAATAAAGTGCAATTTTTATAGGCCAAAAAATTATCGTTCTTTGGGTCAACAATTGTTGGAATATTATTTTCGTTGGCTAATTTTATTACCGATGTAATAAGCCTTTCGGTTAAAACTCCTTTATTGTAATCTTCTAAAATAATAGCATTTATAGTGGAAAGTGAATCTGTGATAAAGGCTATAATTTTGTTTTCGAAGTCTTTCGAAATGGGTTTTACAGATTCATGATCGATGCGTAATAAATGAGTGTCATTCGAAATAACACGTGTTTTAATTGTGGTTGGTCGAGTGGCATCGCTGAATAATCCATCTGTTGAAAGTCCTTCGTTTAATAAGAGGGTTATTAATTCTAATCCTTCATTATCTGTTCCTATAATAGAACACAAAATAGGATTAGCGCCTAAACTTTTGATATTTAGGGCCACATTTGCAGCACCGCCTGGTCTATGATCCTTCTTTGAAACCGAAATTATTGATACAGGGGCTTCTGGCGAAATTCTATCAACAGAACCAAAGAAATAGGCATCAATCATCACATCTCCAATTATGAGAATATTTAAGTTTGAAAATGAATTTAAAGATGACGTAGCAAACATTTTTTAAAGGTTACGAATTGCAATTAATGGTTTAGCGCAGCTTTGATTCTATCGAAAGCATAATTTAAATCTTCTTTATTCAGTGAATACGAAATTCGTATACATTCAGGATTGCCAAATGCCTCTCCCGAAACCATTGATACATGCGCCGTTTCGAGTAAATAATAACATAAATCTCTTGTAGAATTTATTAGCTTTCCATTCAGTGTTTTACCAATATAATAACTAAAATCAGGAAATACATAAAAGGCGCCATCTGGCGTATTTGTTTTTATATGCTCAAATTCCTCTAATCGTTTTAGTACCAAATTTCTTCTACTTAAATATTCAGCTGTCATTGCCCTAGTTGGTTCCAAAGGGCCTCTTAATGCTTCAAGGGCAGCACGTTGTGCAACGCTGTTAGCGCCACTTGTAAATTGACCTTGTATTTTTTCGCAGGCTTTAGCAATAAATTCGGGTGCTCCAATGTATCCAATTCTCCAACCGGTCATGGCAAATGCTTTAGCCACACCGTTAACCGTTATAACTCTATCAGCAATAGCTTCAAACTGACCAATACTCTCATGTTTTGAAACGAAATTTATATGCTCATAAATTTCATCAGAAACAATGTAAACATTTGGATATTTCGCAAAAACATTGGCTATTTCATTTAATTCCATACGGTTAAATACCGATCCGCTTGGATTACAAGGAGAAGAAAATAAAAACATTTTTGTTTTAGGCGTAATTGCCGCCTCAATTGCTTTTGCTGAAACTTTATAATTTGTTGCAACGCTTGAGGGTATAAAAACAGGTTTTCCTGAAGCAAGTTTCACCATTTCACTATAGCTAACCCAGTATGGATTAGGGATAATAACCTCATCACCTGGGTTTACTAGTGCCATAATAACATTCATTAACGAATGTTTTGCGCCTGTTGAAACAACAATTTGGTTAGGTGTATAGGTTAAGCCGTTATCGCGTTCGAATTTATCACATATGGCTTGCCTTAAATCTAAAAATCCTGATACCGGAGCATATTTTGTAAAACCAGCATCAATTGCATTTTTAGCTGCGTTGCGTATATGTTCTGGGGTGGCAAAATCCGGTTCCCCTAAGCTTAAATTGATAACATTAACTCCTTGAGCAGAAAGCTCACGAGCCTTTTTAGCCATCTCAAGAGTTTGCGACTCTTCAAAATAAAAAACCCTGTCAGCTAGTCTTACATCCATTAGGCTACAAATAACGCTTTAAAAAAAGTGATTCAAAACGGACTCTTGAAAATATAATCGTTTTTTTATCCAACTGAATTGATTTTTAGACCATAAAAAAAGCCATCTTTTAGGATGGCTCTTCTATACTATTTAATAAATTTTATTTGCTTGATCCTACGCGGTGCATTGCACAACGAAATCCAAGTGTTGATAAATCTTGTTCTTCATCTAAGAAACGTCTTGTTCCTGGGCTCATACAATAAGCACGGTCGTTCCAACTACCTCCTTTATAAACACGAGCCTTATTATTAACTAACGAGGTTACACTATATTCATATCCTTGTTCGCCATCCGAATATACATCTTCATCCAAAAATCCCATGTTATCGGACTTTCTGTAGTTACGACGCATTTTATTTTCTTCATCCGTTACAGCAACATAGGTTAATCGACCTAGACTATCTTTTACATCTATAATGCCATCAGCATCTAATTTTTTCTTTTTATAAACTGATCCTCTAAATGAGTTGAAATCAGTTACATCTTGGAATGATAATGGACGATAAACATCCATAACCCACTCACTAACATTGCCACCCATATTATATAACCCAACATCGTTTGGCCAGTATGAATGAACATCAGTTGTAATAAAGGCACCGTCATTTAATTTACCAGCAATACCAGCTTGATCACCTTTATCTCGTTTAAAATTGGCCATCATTAATCCACGATTTTTTTCTTTTCGTCCTTGGTTACGTGTTGTTAGCCCTCCCCAAGAGTATATTTTTTTGGCATTTATGTTTTCATATAACGATTGGCCAAGATTAGAAATAGAAGCGAATTCCCATTCAGCTTCAGTAGGCAATCTATAATCAGGCAACATAATACCGTCTTCCATTCTAACTTTTCGCGTACCTCCCTTAATTGCTTTAATAGGGCGCTTACCAACTTTTCCATCAAACTGACCCGCTAGATAAGTTGTTGTATTGAAATTTTCTTCATTAACTTGGCCGGCATCCGGAATAAGTATTCCTTCTCTGATTAATATATATTCATTTACTCTATCCGTTCTCCATGAAGCGTAAGCTGTTGCTTGCAACCAATTAACCCCAACTACAGGATAATTTTTATATGCAGGGTGACGGAAATAATATTCAACATAAGGCTCATTAAAAGCTAACTTATCGCGCCAACATAATGAGTCAGGCAAAGCTTGTTTGTATACCTGTGGGTAATCAACATAAACTCTGTTAAGCCAATGTAAATATTCTAAATAATGAAGATTGCTAACTTCCGTTTCGTCCATATAAAAAGATGGAACCGTTACCTTACGTTCGATATTATTATGTTCGAAGGTAACATCTTGCTCGCTCGAACCCATTGTAAAGGCACCGCCTTCAACAATAACTAATCCAGGACCAGTTTCCTGACCTGCATAATCGTGCGTTTCAAAAGCTCCCCACTTGGCATCGTTATATTTCCATCCAGTGGTAGATGATCGTTCCTTTTTACTACATGAAGTAGGCAATATAAACGCTGCGGCTAATAATGCTATGGTAATATTTCTGTTTAAACTCATAGTGACGATGTTTGTCTGTTTTAACGATAAGAGTGCAATAATATTATATTTTTTTTAATTGGACCTATTTTTTTTAATCTTATTGGATTAAAAATCTGGGCAACTTAGTTTTTTGTAACGTAAAGAACGTTTAGAAGCACACCATTCTAATGAAGCCGAAACCTCATGACTTCCTGGTGCAGCTTGACGTGCAGATGAAACGGTTAAATCGTAACTATAGCCAAATTTAAAACGTTCTTTTCTAAATCCTACGAGCACCATTAAGGCATCCGAGTTTACATAAGTACCAAAGGTTTGACGATACCAAAGACCAGTAACCAAAGGTCCTTTATTAAAATAAAATCCTAAATTTAATTGAGTGAATTTATTTTGAATCATAAAAAGCATATTTGGAGAAATAGTCACATTTGGATCGTAGCTATTATCTAACGGAATAACTACCCCTGTATGTAAAGTGTACCTACGTGGAAGCTTTGAATCTTGGGTTCCTAAAAAGGATTGGATAGGTTCGATAAGATTATGAACTGCAAGTCCAAAATAGAATTTTTCAGTATAGCCCAGCATACCAGTACTGAAGTTAGGGTAGGTTATTTTATCTGGATTAAGTGGTTCCTGTGTTGGGTTAATAAATCCTTTTGTCGGGTCAATTTGATCTGGAAAACGAAGTTTTTTCCAATCTAACGAACGACTTACTACCTGTGCTTCTAATCCAAAACGCATTGTAAATTTACGACTTGCTTGAAGTTGAAAGGAATAAATTCCAGCCAATGTATTGGATGTTAACTTGCCTTCGCCAGCAACATCGTTCATGACTATAATTCCAATACCACCACCAATTCCATCAAAATGTTGGTCATAAGAGCCCAAAGTTGTTACGAAAGTGCCTGGTAAACTTGGCCATTGGTTTCGATAATTAATGTTAATACGTCCACCACCATCGCAACTTCCTGTACCTGCCATTGCTGGGTTGGTATAAATTGGAGCAGCGTAATACTGGGTCATTTCAGGGTCTTGAGCATAAGCATTGCCTATACTAATTAATACCGCACAAATTGATAAGTAACGTTTGATCATCTTTTATTTTCTTTTTACTGTTTAACTAAGGTCGTAAGCTAATTATTATGTAATACTCTTATTATTTTACAAACATTCAACTTTTTATTCGATTTACATAATAAAATTACGATATTTTTGTTTTTGGATATAGGTATGACTCACAATTCAATAAAAATGTTGCTCTGTTTATTAATTATTTTTATGGTTGGGCAGATTGGATATGCGCAATCCCAACACCATACTATTGCCTGGGATAAGATTGACTTACAATTTCCCGGGAATTTTAAAGAATCACAAATCGAACAATTTTCAACCCACCGATATTGTCCTATTTGGGTGTATTCAGAATTGACAGGGCAAAATAAATTTGACGTTAGCATAACAAATGAAATTTATGAAGATTTAATGCCTTCGAATAAGGGATTAGATTCTATTAAAAATCTTAAAATCTTCGAATATTTTAATGGCGAAGCACGTGGAGTAAACCGAATAAAGATTAAAGTACTCCCTTATAGAATTTCAAATAATAGGGTAGAGAGGTTGCTAAGTTTTGATTTGATATTTAAATCTAATGGAACATTACAGTCTAAATTGGCAAAAAAAGGGAATAAAACAGAATCGGTATTAGCAACGGGCGAATGGTATAAATTGCAAATAAAAGAAGATGGTGTATATAAGTTAGACCTTTCTTATTTTACAAGTAATGGTATAAATACTGGTATCATCGATCTTTCAACCATTAAGATATTTGGTAATGGTGGCGCAATGTTACCTGAAATAATTGCCGAAAACAGGGAAGATGACCTTCGCGAAAATGGCATTCACATAACCGATCTTAATAGTAATAATAGATTAGACGCTGGCGATTTTATTGCTTTTTATGCTAAAGGTACCGATAGTTGGAAAGACAATGCAAGCGATTATAGCCATATTAAAAATGTATATTC
>CANMPY010000116.1 GCA_947499775.1 Bacteroidota bacterium
AGTGCTGCTGTTTAATAAAGGATCGGCAATAATTTTGCTCCATAAGATATTAGCCTCATTAAAAGTTTCGGGCGGTTGTGCCGATGGATCTTTTAAGGTGGCATTAAATGGCGTGGTTTCACCTAAATCAACAAAAGGAACTAAATTCCGGTTATCATTAAACGATTTATTTCGATTGGTTACCCAAACTTCAATATAATTTATAAAGGCAGCCGATTGAACAATTGGCAATAAACTTAGTGCATTGTCGTATTGATCTTTAAAAAATTGACCTACAAAGAAATGTTTGTTAGCTTCGTAATTATGAGCTTGAATATCAAATTTAGTTATTTGAGCTCCTCCACTTACTTCAGTT
Source organism: Bacteroidota bacterium (assembly GCA_947499775.1). Taxonomy (GTDB): domain Bacteria; phylum Bacteroidota; class Bacteroidia; order NS11-12g; family UBA9320; genus JABWCE01. The sequence goes on from CANMPY010000116.1 coordinate 356, forward strand.
TCGCTTGTTTGTCCGCGTTGCTGTGTGGCGATACTTGTAACCATCAGCTTGCCAAATTGCATCTGGGTTTTTATTCCAAACAAACTTTGTCCTGCTTGAATTAAACTGCCATTAAGCGGTAAACTCACATTGCCAAGTTCTACCTTTTTTAATATATCATCTTCGGCCCCTTCCCAGTTCAATTTTATTTGATTTTCAAATTCGAAGGTTGCATCGGTATCGTAATTGGTATTTATTTTTAATTTGTCTCCGATTTGACCAGCCACACTTACCTGCATTTTTATTTTAAAATCAGGCGTTCCGCTTTTTTGTTGCCTTATTGGAATGGCAGGATTACGTACTACATTGTAGCTTCCACCAAATGTTGCTTCGGCAGATCCCGATGGTTTAATGTCGATCAGACCAGGTCCGAAAATTAAATCGGTGGCATCAGGAACTTTTAGAGTGTTAGGAACCACTCCCGAACTGCGAACAAAGTTAGTGGCTTTACTTTTTGATTGAAAATAGTCCTTCTGTTCTTTTTCGTTCAATTCCTTTAAATAATCGGAAAAAGATTTTGATTTTGGAGCACTTAAATTGCGATTGCCTAATGTTTCTCGTTCAATATAGGAATTATTAGCAGCATCGTATTCGGTTTGTTTTTTAAGTACTTCAGGGTCTTTTAGGTCGAACCGACTATTTTTAAAATTGTTATCGTAGGGTTTCTTTGATTTTAAAGGGAATTTTAATTTAGAGCTATCTTTTTTTGTTGAGTCTTTTCCAAAAATAACCTGCTCATACGAAATATTGTCGTTGGAGCTAAAGGAGATTAAAGAAATACCAAAGGCCGCTAATGCAACCAAAAGAATGCGGGTAATAATACTTTTCAACGGTTAATGTAAAATTTGGTAAAGTCTCCTTATAGTTTCGTTTTTTTAATAATTTTCAAAAATATACATTTAAAGGTATTTAAATGCATCTTTAACAAGGCTTTCGGTTGTGGCGTTTTCACCTTGTTCTTTGCTCACCCTTAATAACGCCTTTTCGGCTGTAGCTCTTACAAAACCCAATGCTTGCATAGCTTGTAAGGCCTCATCAAAGGCGCTACTTATTATTCCAGGAATGTTTATACTGCCTCCGCCAATTTTTCCAATTTTATCGTGTAATTCTAAAATTAGCCTTTGTGCTGCTTTTGGTCCTATGCCTTTCACTGATTGTAATAACGGTGCATCTTTCCTGATTATTGCATTTATTAGGGCATCTTCATTTAACGATGACAGTAATATGCGCGCTGTATTTGCGCCAACCCCACTAACTGAAATTAAATGACGAAAAACTTCTCTTTCTTTTTCGGTAAAAAAACCAAATAATGTATGGCTATCTTCCGAAATAACTTGGTGCACCTGTAGCCTAGCTTGGCCTAATGCCTTCATTTTTTCGAAGGTATAAACTGAGATATTAATATGAAAACCAAGACCATTGCAATTAATTACCGCATAAGCCGGAGTGAGCTTTTCAATTTTACCTTCGATAAAGTCGTACATGAATTTAATAAAAAAACAATTTTACGGTAATTTTTTAATAACTAAGCCACCGAAATAAAAGCAATGACGGAATTTGACCTAAAATTTATAAATAACTTTTTCGTCAGCGCTAGCTTGGCATATTTTACTCCCAAGCCAAGTCATAGGGATGAAAATAATTGAACCTGCAACCACCATCCACAATGGATGTGGAATGATTAATAAATAGATGAAACCAAACATGGTTAAGGTAATCCCTATAATTACAATTGGAATAAAATGATTGCCGGTCTTAATTTTTGTACTTACAAAACCGGCGAGTAAAGATGAAAGCGCATATCCAATTAAAATTGAAATTAAATTTTGCATTGGTGTTGTATTCATATTTTCATATAATACTGTAATATCTTGAAAATCAAAAGAATTGTTAAGGGGGAACATAGCCATTACGGCATATTCGGATAGAGATATGGATAATAAACCTGTGAGCAGACCAATACTGATGCTTATTAAATATTTCATGAAGTTCAAAAAATTGTCAATTACAAACCTAAAGGTTTGTAATTAATATGTCAACTTTTATTTTACAAAAGGGTTGTTGATTTTTTCGAATCCAATTTTGGTTTCATTACCATGGCCCGGATGAACTGTATAGTCGTCAGGCAGGGTATAAAGTTTACTTCGAATAGAGTTAGCTAAAACATCAAAATTGCCGCCAGGCAAATCAGTTCTTCCAATACTTCCTTCAAAAAGTACGTCGCCACCAATAATCCATTTTTGTGCATGATTTATAAAGCAAATGCTACCTGGAGAATGACCGGGTGTAAATACAATTTCTAATGCAGTAGAGCCAATTGATAGTATATCGCCTTCCTTTAAAAAAACGCTTGGTTCAGGTGAAGGATTATAGGGAATGTTATACTGCTCAGCAATTCGAGGCCCTGCATTGAGTACGTATAAATCATCATTGTGCATAGCCAATTCAATCTTATATAAATCGACTACAAAGGCATTGCCCAAAATATGATCGATATGAGCGTGCGTATTTAATAATATTTTAGGCTTTAGGTTATTAGTAGTAATGTAATTTGATAAAATGGTTTCCTCTTCTTTATTACAACATCCCGGATCAACAATGGCGCACTCAAGGTTATCATCTATTAAAAGGTATGTATTTTCAGAAAAATAATTGAATGTAAATTTTTGAATATACAAAATGGAGATTATTTTAAAAAATAGGAATGTAATTTGCGTTCATGATACGCGCTACGCACACTTTTATTTAGGAAATTTGTAGGTATTAAAAGCTTATAAATGAATAACTTCGTCATAGGCTGCGGCTGTAGCTTCCATAATGGCTTCGCTCATTGTAGGGTGAGGATGTACAGATTTGATAATTTCCTGTCCTGTAGTTTCAAGTTTTCTTGCAACTACAGCCTCGGCAATCATTTCGGTAACATTAGCCCCCACCATATGACAACCTAACCACTCACCGTATTTGGCATCAAAAATTACCTTTACAAAACCATCTTTGGCACCTGAAGCACTTGCTTTACCAGATGCTGCAAACGGAAATTTGCCAATTTTCAATTCGTATCCTTTTTCCCTAGCTTGCTTCTCTGTTAGCCCTACCGACGCTACTTCTGGCCAACAATAGGTACATCCAGGAATATTATTATAATCTAGAGGCTCGGGGTGATGACCTGCAATTTTTTCAACACAAATAATTCCTTCAGCGCTAGCCACGTGGGCCAAAGCTTGTCCCGAAACAATATCTCCAATAGCATGAACGCCTTCAACATTAGTTTGATAAAATTCATTTACTACTATCTTGCCCTTATCTGTTTTAATGCCAAGGGTTTCAAGTCCTAAATTTTCAAGATTGGTTTGTACTCCAGCTGCAGATAAAACAATCTCACATTCGCGTATTTCTTCGCCTTTAGGAGTATTTATCTTTACTTTACACAAGCCATTACTAGTATCTACCGATTCAACAGATGAAGCAGTTAATATTTCAATGCCTTTCGATTTTAGTATTTTTTCCATGGCTTTGCTCACATCTTCATCTTCAACTGGAAGTATATTAGGCAAAAACTCTACTAAGGTAACCTTGGTTCCTAAAGCGTTATAAAAATAGGCAAATTCGGTACCTATGGCTCCCGAACCTATAACAATCATAGTTTTTGGCAATTCTGTCAATACCATAGCTTCACGGTACCCAATTATTTTTTTACCATCTATTTTAATGTTAGGTAATTCTCGGCTTCTGGCTCCTGTTGCTAAAATAATATTTTTAGCTTCGTGTATTTCTTTGATGCCATCTTTTTCAACTTCAATTTTTCCTTTAGTCACTAATTTTCCATACCCATTTATAACAGTTATTTTGTTTTTTTTCATCAAAAACTGTACCCCTTTGCTCATATTTGTTGCCACATTGCGGCTACGCGCTACAACCGCCCCAAAATCAGCACTAGCTTCTGGTACTAAAATTCCATAATCTTTGGCATGAGTTATATATTCAAAAACTTGTGCTGATTTTAAGAGGGCTTTTGTGGGGATACATCCCCAATTAAGGCAAATGCCACCAATCTCAGCCTTCTCTATTATCGCCACATTTAGGCCTAATTGCGATGCTCTTATTGCTGCTACATAGCCTCCAGGGCCACTACCTATTACGATCAAATCAAATGTCATAGTTTGTTATATTTTAATAAAAATTTAATGCAAATGCATTTTAGGCTGCAAAGATAATTGTATTTGCGAATTATGAAGTTTGAAAATTTAGCTCAAATTAATCAGTGTGATTACACGCTTTAAATTTTGAGTGTTTTACAGATTATTTAACATAGCTATAGAGTAAATATGTATGAAAATTTGCATTCATACCTGTGTTGTCCTAGATCTACTATTGGCTATTAGAAACAAAGTTTACCATGAAAACTTCCTTCCTCAGTAAGTAATTGATAAACATAAATAGAATGTTTGTTTTTGTTTAAATCCATTTTTGGAATTAAATCGCCATCCTTTATGGAATTATTTTGATACACAATCATTCCATTTAACGAAAGTATGCAAAGCGAAATAATTCTGTGGGCTCCTGATGATACTACAATAGAATTTTGACTTAGCATTAAGGAAGGTTTTTTAATTTCATGCGACTGAACACCAATACTATTGGCTGAAAAGCGAATTTTATGGCTCGACAAAAACAATTGATCTCCTGTGGCTTTATCGTTTTTATTTGTAGCATTGGTGGCATAGTAAAACATAACAGTCCCTTTATTGGTTGTTGGGGCCTGCCATCTAAAGTTCCATTTATTTTTACCCGATGAAGTGGCTACAGTTCCGTCTGCTGTATGGGTAATATATCGGCGTTCGGTAACAGGTGCTTCACCATTAATAATATGGGTACGAAGGGGTTCGGTAAGCCACCATGTTCCAACATTTTTTTGTGTGGCACTGTCGATAGCCACAATCTGAAACCCAAACTTTTCAGATCCTGGAAAATTTATTTCTACCGAAATACCATAGGAACCATTCAGGTTATACGTATTGCTAGGATTGCTAAAAATAAACGAATTAACAGGGCTATCTTTTGTTGTACTTGCATCGCTATGGCAACCCGACCTATTGCAGGTTTTTTCTCCTGGAGCACCTGTGCTAGAAGGATGCCCACCAGAAGTTTTATTAATGGCATTTATAAAGATTAATGAAGCCAAAAGTGTAAAAAAAGAGAATGTAATTTTTTTAATCATGAGTATTAAATATTTTTTTGATAATGGTTCCTTCTGAAGTATTAAGGGTAACTATAATAATGCCAATTGGTAATTCTTGAATAGAGAGTGCAAGGTTCGAATCTGAATTATTAATATGTTTATCCATTAATTGGGTGCCGTTAATTGTACTAAGTGTTACCCTTTTAATTACCGTGTTTTGCTGATTAAGAATGGTTAGATGATGAGGTGTTAATTTAGCATCAAGGTTTGATGGGATGATTAAATTTTTAGATTTTAATGTAGTTTCCCAAGATGTGCTGGTTTTAGCGGTATAAGTAAAATCGCCCTTATCCGAACCGTCATTGTCAGCAGATAGTGCAGCTACATAAAAGGTAACTTTGCCTGGCTTATTTTCTGTCGGAATCCAATTCATTGTCCATTCGGTTTCGCCAAGTTTTGATCCTAAAGTTCCATAATAAGTATATGTTAAATAATTACGATCAGGCAAGTCATTTTTAGGCCCAAGCAGCTGTGTTCTGGAAGAATCGGTAACGATAAAACTTCCAATCGATTTATTATATTCATCAAGGGCTGTAACCTGAAATCCAAATCTAATTTTTCCATTGTCGTTAATTTTGACCGTTATGGGTAAGCCAAGGTTTTTATTGTCGCCAAATTGGCCAACTTCAATACTCAATTTAGCTGTGCCCGAATTAATGGTATTGTCATCGTGACAGCCTGCCATTGCACAGGTTTGTTCGGACGGAGCTCCTGTACTGGCCGAAGGTGCGCCACTGCTATAGGG
>CANMPY010000117.1 GCA_947499775.1 Bacteroidota bacterium
AAATGAGGCACGAAGTGTATTATCGCTAAGTGTAATATTTACTTTTTGTGAAATGGTTTCATATAGGCGGTTGAAACTTAAGGGTATAGTTTGATCCCATTTTAGTTGCCCTGTTTTGTTAAAACCTAGCACCAAACAAAAGGCATAATTATAACCTTCAAATTTTTGGGTTAAATGGCCATTAACAATTGTGTTAGTTGAATAAACGGGGAAATAGGCTTCGGCTGTTTGTATGAATTCAGAATCAGTTTCTATCACATCATTCAACCAAAGATGCGTTGAAAATGAAGTAGCTTTTTGATGTGCTTCGATTCTGTGATTATTTCGGTATGGGTTTGATTTTAAATAGGTTTCAATGGATTTGAATTCTGAGAATGGATATAATCGAATAGGTGAAAATGTTCGGCCGGTATCCATAAAGCTGCTGTAAAATCCTTTTGAATAGGAGGTGTTGTTTTTGTTATGTGCCGAGGTGGCTGAATCATAGGTTCCAATAACGGCGTAATCTTTAGTTGAATTTAGAAGTATAGCATTTTGTAAATACGTGTTATCACGAGCACCTAATATAAAGCTATCTATTGTGATTAGGTTTTTACCTAAATTTTTTAAGATAAGTTCAGATTGCCCATTGGAATGCGGCTTTTGCTTAATAATGGAAACAGTAAATAAGCCAGGTTGTATGGTGTTATTTTGGATTTTATCTGGTACAGTTACGCCTCGGCTTATATCGGATTGCTCATATTTTATTTGATTTTTTAAGTCAATCCTAGTATAGAGACAACCAGTTTTAAAAGCTGATATTCCTGACTTGCGCATTGGTCTGCAACAAATCATGGATGCATCGTTAGCCTGTTCATTCGGTCCATAATAAAAGAGGACGAACAAATCATGGCCAATAATTTTTGTAGATCTAATTTCATCGACATGAGTAGCTAAGCCATAGGTTTGACTTTGGTAATCCCCGTTGGATAAATCTAATAGGTCAATTCGCATTTGGGTACTTGATGTGCTAACCCAAATGTATCGGTTATATAAACTGTCGTATAATTTACTTTTTATTTCGAACCGAGTGGGTATTTCAATCAACACATTCCATAGGTCATTAAAATGCGCATTGAATTTTGTAATATTCCATGTATTAAAAGGAGAGCCCCTTCCTTCATTTATTTTATAAAGCACCAAAAAATCTTTTTTGGTTAAAGTAACAATTTTTGTATTGGTAGGTATTTCGGCTAGTTTTATCTCAATTCGCGTCCCTTGAGCTATACACGATGTAGAAATCAGTAAAAAAAATAGGGAATAAAATAGGGGAGATTTCAATACCATAAATGAATGCAAAAATACAGTAATAGACTAGGTTGCACGCATGTATTTTGTCTGAAATTTAACACTAAATACGTGGTATTTAATTTTTTTTAAAAAAACGTGTAGTTTGGCACGGATTTATGTAATATATTTGTAACATTATTACACCTATGAAATTTAACATTCTTTTCTTATTGCTGTTTACGAGTGGCTTTTTATTAGCTAATACGCGGAATGCTGCACCAGTGTTAACTTCAGGTTCTACAAATCCATCCTTGGTGGTAGGTCAAAATTATCCTAATCCAGCAAAGGGGAAAACGGTAATTTTGGTTGAATTTTCTAGCAGCGAAGCCATACTTATAGTTTATAATGTACTGGGAAAGTTGGTTGAACAACGTGTTATTTCAGCCGATCAAAAACGCATCACTCTTGATGTTTCTGAATATAAAGAAGGGATTTATCTTTACTCAATCGAAGCCGATGGAAAAAAGATTACCAAAAGGATGACTGTTAGCAAGTAATTCGTTTTTTCTTTTTACCTGTTAGTAATGGGTAGGCCTAACGTAACTTAAGAAATAATAATTTTAAAGAATTAAACGGGCTAAAGAAAAATAAAGGAACAATCCAATTAGGTCGTTCGTTGTTGTAATAAATGGTCCAGTTGCTAAAGCTGGGTCAATCTTATAGCGATCTAAAATTAATGGTATTAACGTGCCTAATATAGAAGCAAATAATATTACGGCTAACAACGAAATACTTACAACTTCGGCAATATTAAGTGAATTGCCAACTAATGCCGAATAGGCTAACAATAAGCCAGAACAAATTAACCCATTAATTAAGGCCACTGAAAACTCTTTGGCCAAACGCGGAAAAATATTTTTGGTGTCAAGGTTGTTATTAGCCAAACCTTGAACAATTATAGCCGAAGATTGAACGCCAGCATTGCCACCCATTGCCGCTACCAGCGGCATAAATAGTGCCAATTGTAAATTAGTAGATAGTTGATTCTCGAATCCTCTGATAACAAATGAATTCATTAAGCCTCCCCCAAGCCCAATAATGAGCCATGGTAATCGCGAACGTGACAAAACCCATATTCGATCTTTAGATTCTACATTTTCGCTTATACCCGATAATAATTGGTAATCTTTGTCTGCTTCTTCTTTAACAAAATCTATTACGTCATCAATTGTTACTAAGCCAATCAGCCTTTTCAACGAATCTACAATGGGCAATGCATCCAAATCGTATTTACTCATGATATTGGCTACTTCTTCGCCGCGTGTATGCACTTCAGCGTATATTACATTTGTATCAAATATTTGCGATACATTTGTTTTGGCTTTTTCAAGTAAAATTAGTTTAAGTGGAACGATACCCAAAAGTATATCGTTATTATCTACCACATAAATAGCGTTAACCTTAGTTACATTCTCGGCTTGTTTTCTTATTTCTTCGGTACACTGCGCTAGGTCCCAATTTAAATTTACCTTTATTAATTCCTTGGCCATTAAGCCGCCGGCTGTGTCTTCGTCGTGATGCAGCAAGGAAACCAATTGGATAGAATACTCTAAATCTGTTACATAACTGATAATTTCTTGCGATAAAGCTTTTGGTAAAGCATATAATATATCAACCGCATCGTCCGAATTTAGATTTTCGATAAAGCGTGAGGCTATTTCTTTCGGCGAATACATCATTAAGAGCATTTCTCTCTTATCTTCTTCTACCTCTGCAATCACTTCAACGGCCTTATTCACTTCCAAATGATCAAGGCAATATTTGCATTCTACTTTGGATAGTTCTTCGAACAATTCGGCAATGTCGGCCGGAAATAAGAGGGTTAAGGCTGAAGTGATTTCTGCCGACAAATCCCTGCTAATCCAAGATTTCAGCTCATCTACAAAGGATTCTGTAAGTTGAAATTGTGACATAGTTGTTCGGTTTTAAGGGTTTAAGTTTTAAGGCATTCAAAAACAAATTTGAAAACCTAAACTCTGCTTTGCTTATTTGTGTTTTTCTATAAATACGGTAAGTTCGATGAACTGATTTACCGAAAGGGTTTCAGGCCGCAATTTAGCAAAAGGATGGTTTATAAAAGCGTCTTTTAAATAAAATTTACTTAAACTGTTTAATAGCGTTTTTCGTCGTTGGTTAAAAGCCGTTTTTACCACATCAAAAAATAAGGATTCAGAGCATGGCAGTGAATAATCAATTTTTCTTTGACAGCAAATAACCGCTGAATCTACTTTTGGGGGCGGAAAAAATGCACCGGGCGAAAGTTTAAATTCAATCCTAACGTCATAGAAAGCTTGAACCAGCACGGATAAAATGCCGTAGGTTTTATTGCCTTCTTTTGAGGCAATTCGCTGTGCTACTTCCTTTTGAAACATTCCGGCCATAATTGGTATTCGATTTCGATAGCCAAGCATTTTAAAAATAATTTGCGATGAAATGTTATAAGGGTAATTTCCAATTAAAATAAATTCGCCATCAAATTGATCGGTCAAATTGAGATTTAAAAAATCGCCTTCAATCAAATAAGGTTTTTGCAGTATGTCATTGTTCTGCAAATACTCCGACGATTCAGAATCTATTTCAATGGCATGGATTATTTTATTGGGTTGTTTTAAGAGAAATTTAGTTAAAATTCCCTTGCCTGGACCAATTTCTAACACCGTATTTATACTGCTTTTGTTAATAAGCTGGGCCGTACGTTCGGCCGAATATTGGTCGGTTAGAAAATGCTGGCCAAGGTGTTTTTTTGGTTTTACCACCCGGCAAAATTAAGGGTTATGTTTTAGGTTAGCACCTTCCGATTTGTATTAATACGATTTAGGCTTGGTCTCTGGATTTAATCAATCGTTTTATTTTCCTAAAAACATTTTAATTCCTAATTATTTTGTTTATTTTTGCCACCCTTAAAAACGATAACTAATACAATGCTATTAAATACAGAAAGCAAGAAAGAAATTTTCAAAACCTTTGGTGGTAGTGAAACGAATACCGGATCGGCAGAAGGGCAAGTTGCGTTATTTACAAAGCGTATTTCCCACCTTACCGAGCATTTAAAAATTAATAAGAAGGATTTTTCTACCGAATTAAGCCTTGTAAAATTAGTTGGAAAACGCCGTGCCTTGCTTGATTATATCGCTAAAAAAGATATTTATAAATATCGCGATCTTATCAAACAATTAGGTATACGTAAGTAATTTCTATCCCTACACTTGGGATAATCATTCAAAAGTCGATTCGTTTCGGCTTTATCTTCACGGTAAAAAAGCCCCGCTCGGAAACGATTTTTTTACTATTAAATAATTATTAAGATGAACTATACAGCTTTTACCAAATCATTTGATTTTGGCGACGGACGCACACTAACCCTCGAAACAGGGAAATTGGCAAAACAAGCACATGGATCCGTGGTGCTAACAATGGGCAAAACTATGATTTTGGCCACCGTGGTTTCAAATCTTGAAGCCAAAGAAGATTTAGATTTCCTTCCTCTTTCGGTAGATTACCAAGAAAAATTTGCGGCTGTTGGCCGTATCCCTGGTAGTTTTTTAAGAAGAGAAAGCCGTCTATCTGACTACGAGGTATTAATATGCCGAATTGTAGATAGAGCAATTCGTCCATTGTTTCCGGACGATTACCATTCCGATACCCAAGTAAATTTGTTTTTGATATCGAGTGATGAGAATATATTGCCCGACGCCTTAGTAGGACTGGCTGCTTCAGCGGCCATTTGCATTACCGATATTCCTTTTGCAGGCCCAATTTCGGAAGTAAGAGTTGCGCGCATAGGGGGTAAATTTGTAATAAATCCTTATAAAGATCAGTTAGCCGATAGCGATTTAGATTTAATTGTGTCGGGAACAGCTGATGAATTAAACATGGTTGAAGGCGAAATGAATAATGCTTCTGAGGCCGATATGGTTGAAGCTTTAAAATTAGCTCATGATTTTATCAAGAAGCAATGTGCGTTTCAATTAGAATTTTGTGAATTGCTTGGTGGACGAAAGCCTAGTCGGGTTTATTGCCATGAAGTGAACGATGAAGACTTGAAGAAAAAAGTTAGAGACGATGTATATCAAAAAATATATGATGTTGCAGCAATACCAAGTAATAAAGATGAGCGTTCGGCTGCATTTAAAGCTATATTAGACGACTATATTTTATCGCAGGAAGGACTTGAAGATTCAACCAAAAAATTAATAAAACGATATTTTGGAAAAGCTAAAAAGGAAGCCGTTCGAAATATGATGTTGGATACTCGAAGCCGATTGGATGGACGTAAATTGGATGAGATTCGCCCAATATGGAGCGAAGTAGATTATTTACCATGTGCTCATGGTTCATCCGTGTTTACACGTGGTGAAACACAATCGTTAACTACAGTTACCTTAGGTGGAAAATTAGACCAGCAGTTATTAGATAGCCCAATGGTTTATGGTAAAAGTGGATTTATGTTGCATTACAATTTTCCAGGCTTTAGCACTGGCGAAATAAAACCTAACCGTGCTCCAGCCCGCCGAGAAATAGGTCATGGATTTTTGGCTGCTCGAAGTTTAAAGAAAATGCTTCCCGATCAAGTGGATTATACCATTCGTATTGTTTCCGATATTCTAGAATCAAATGGTAGCAGTAGTATGGCTACTGTATGTGCAGGTTCATTAGCGTTAATGGATGCTGGTATTAAAATGAAAGAAGCCGTTTCGGGCATAGCCATGGGTATGATTTCGGATCCTAAAACGGGTCGTTATGCCATATTATCTGATATTTTAGGTGATGAAGATCATTTAGGCGACATGGATTTTAAAATTGTAGGAACCAAGGAAGGTATAGTTGCCTGCCAGATGGATATAAAAGTAGAAGGATTGTCGTATGAATTGTTAGCCGAAGCATTGGAGCAATCGCGACGTGGACGTCTTCATATTCTAAGCAAAATGAATGAAACACTTGCTGCACCAAGAGGCGAATTAAAACCTCATACCCCTCGAATAGAGCGTATCGAAATAGAAAAAGATAAAATTGGGGCTGTTATCGGCAGTG
>CANMPY010000118.1 GCA_947499775.1 Bacteroidota bacterium
CGTGTTCATAGAATTATTGAAATAGACCCTGCAACCAATGCCACCAGAATGTTTGTGTACCTTAATGACGGACTGATTGGAGCAGGATCAGACCAAATACGCTTCCGGGATTGGAAAATTGGGGATATGGCGGCAATAAATGATACTTCATTTTTGGTAATTGAAGCCGGTGCCAGAGGTATGTCGGATAAAAAAAATATTTACATAATAAGCATTAACGGGGCTACCGCAGTAAATTCAGGCTTATACGGTGGCAAAACTTTAGAGGCCTTGGTTGATTCAGCAGGATTAGCTGCTAATGGAATAAAACCTGTAAAAAAGAAATTATTTATGGATTTATTGGCCAATAGCTGGGATCCTGCCTTGGATAAAGCAGAAGGATTAGCTATAATAAACGATAGCACCATTGCTATTGGTAATGATAATGATTTTGGTCAAACCTGCCCTTTGGCCAATGGAATACCCATCGCCACTTCTATTACAAGCCATGTTGTTACATACCGATTAAAAGGTAGTAATAAACTTGTTAACTTAAAACAATTTACACCCTTGTTATCTCAAGGTACTACTGGTCCTAACAGTTCTCAGAGCCCTTATTTGGAAACTACAGTTACTGGTGGATTGCATACTTCCATTCTTACCGTTGGCGATTCAATTGGTACTTATCAAATGTGCGGTTTACCTGATGGATTAGGAGCATATGATAATGGAAATGGCACATTTACCCTTTTAATGAATCATGAAATGAGCAACACCCTTGGTATAACAAGGGCTCATGGCTCTAAAGGAGCTTTTGTTTCTAAATGGGTTGTCAATAAAAAGGATCTTTCATTTGTTAGTGGAAGCGATTTAGTAAAAAATGTTAAACTTTGGAAATCGGCCACCAACTCTTATAAAGATACAACTACATCTTTCAATCGTTTTTGTGCAGGTGATTTGCCTTCTTTTTCTGCTTTTTATAATGCAGCTACAGGATTAGGAACACAGGAAAGAATATTTATGAATGGCGAAGAAGCCGGTGCTGAAGGAAGAGCCTTTGGCCACATAGCCACAGGAACTAATGCCGGAACAACTTATGAATTGCCTTACCTTGGAAAGTTTAGTTGGGAAAATTCAATTGCAAGTCCTTATGCAAGCAACAAAACAGTGGTTGCCGGTACCGATGATGCCACACCGGGTGAAGTTTATTTCTATATAGGAACTAAAACCAATACAGGTACTGAAATTGAAAAAGCCGGATTAACCGGTGGTAAATTATTTGGTGTAAAAGTTACAGGATTTACAACCGAAATAAGTACAAGTATCCCTACAGCCGGGACTACCTTTACATTATTTGATTTGGGACAAGTGCAAAACACAACGGGTGCAGCTTTGCAAACAGCTAGTACAACAGCCGGAGTTACTAAATTCTTGCGTCCAGAAGACGGTGCATGGGATCCAAAAAATCCAAATGATTTTTATTTTGTAACCACGAATTCATTTACAGCTCCAAGCCGCTTATGGAAATTACATTTTACAGATGCTTCAAATCCTGAAATGGGTGGTACCATTACAGCAGTGCTTGACGGAACCGAAGGCCCAAAAATGATGGACAACATGGTGATTGACAATTACGGACATATTATGATTCAGGAAGATCCGGGCAACCAATCTTATTTAGCTAAAATTTGGCAATACACCATTGCTACTGATAATATTAAACTAATTGCTTCACATGATGCAAACCTTTTTGTAACAGGTGGTGCAAATTTCTTAACCCAGGATGAAGAATCCTCAGGAATTATTGATATGCAAGATATTTTAGGTGCAGGAATGTTCATGTATGCCGACCAGGCCCATTATTCAAAACCGGGTCAACTGGTAGAAGGTGGACAGTTATTGGCCATGTTTAATCCTGATACTAAAAATGGTTTTTTAGGAGCAGGAGCTAACAGCTCTCAATCCCCTTATTTAAAACCTGCCGCTGCTGGTGTTAAAATCAATTCTCTTTTAACCGTTGGTGATTCAGTAGGAAAATACAAAATGGCTGGTATCCCTGATGGTTTAGGTGCTTTTGATAACAATAACGGAACATTTACATTGTTAATGAATCACGAACTTGGCAATACGGTAGGAGTTACCCGTGCTCATGGTTCCATTGGTGCTTTTGTTTCAAAATGGGTAATCAATAAAAGTGACCTGAGTTTTGTAAGCGGAGGTGATTTAATAAAAAATATGAACCTTTACAGCAATGGAACCTATACAACATATAATGCTGCAAATACTAATACTAAGGCCGCTTTAAGTCGTTTGTGTGCTGCTGACCTCCCTCCGGTTTCTGCATTTTTTAATGCTGAATCAGGATTAGGAACACAGGAAAGATTGTTTATGAATGGTGAAGAGAGTGGTACAGAGGGTAGAGCTTTTGCCCATATTGCATCAGGTATTAATTCTGGTACGAGCTTTGAACTTCCATACCTGGGTAAGTTTGCCTGGGAAAATGCAGTAGCCAGTCCTACATCAAGCGACAAAACAGTTGTGGCTGGATTGGATGATGGAACAGGAGGACAAGTTTATTTTTATATAGGTTCAAAATCAATTTCGGGCAATGAAATAGATAAAGCTGGACTTACCAATGGTAAATTGTATGGTGTTGCCGTTAGTGGATTAACTATTGAATCAAGCACTGCAATACCATTAGCCGGCACTGCTTTTAGCCTTGTAAATTTAGGTACCGTGAAAGATTCATCTGGTTTAGGGCTTAACACAAAAAGTGTGGCTGCCGGTGTAACTACTTTCTTACGCCCTGAAGATGGTGCGTGGGACCCATCTAACCTAAGAGATTTTTATTTCGCAACTACCAATGCCTTTACTGCCCCATCACGCTTATGGAGATTGCGCTTTTTTGATGCGTTGAATCCTGAATTAGGTGGCACAATTTCAGCAGTTCTTGATGGAACCGAAGGGCCAAAAATGATTGACAATTTAACCATTGATAATTACGGTCATATTCTTTTACAGGAAGATGTAGGAAATCAAACCCATCTTGGTAAAATATGGCAATATACTATTGCTACCGATGCCTTATCCTTGATATCATATCACGATTCAACCCGATTTTTAAGTGGCGCTGCCAATTACCTAACGCAAGATGAAGAAGCCTCTGGAATTATTGATATGCAAGCTATTTTAGGAGCCGGTATGTTTATGTTTGTTGATCAGGCGCATTATGCCACTACCACTGAATTGGTTGAAGGTGGTCAATTGCTAACCCTTTTTAATCCGGATACAAAAAATTCAATTTCTAAAATCAATGTTTTGGGTAACAATATCGTCATCACGTTGCAAGATGCCAGTCCAAGTTTTGCTGATAACACTGATTTTGGAGATGTAAAAAAAGGTACCTCAAAAATCCTTCCCTTCGAAATTAAAAATGCAGGACCAGGTGTGTTAACGGTTAAATCCATTCGTTTTGATGGATATGATGCCCGTGAGTATTCATTAATTAGCCCAACGTCGTTTCCATTCAACATTCCAGCAAATGGCACTCAAACTATTAACGTACAATTTGAGCCAAAATCATTAGGAGGTAAAGTGGCAAACATTATCATTTTTAACAACGATTTCGACAAACCTGAATTTGAATATGTACTCCAAGGTTTCGGGGTTGTGAATACTTCGGTTCAAAATATTGACGCCAAAGCAAATATTCTTGGGATTTATCCAAATCCGAATGCTACCGGTTTACTGAATTTTAGTAAAACTATTTCATTAGAAATATTTGATTACACCGGAAAGCTTATAAAAACCGGAACCAAGGTAAATGAGATTAATGTTTCTGATATTTCAAAAGGTATTTATTTATTAAAAACCTCTGAAGGAGAAACAACAAAATTTATTATTCAATAAGTTAACCAACTGAATCGTCCTATAAATAGTTGACAGTTCAAAAATATTAAATTATCCCTGATAGCATTCATAGTTATCAGGGATTTTTTTATGTACTTGATTTGGAGTTTTAAAATTTAATGCCAGGTGAGGTCTAATATTATTGTATAAGTTAACTGCCTGATGAATCATTCAATCTGCCAATTGTTTATTCTTTATTTCTTCACCTAATCCAAATTCTTCTTTTATAGTTCTATTCATTCTTTCTGCTAAGGCATTTTCATAGGGGTCTCCATTTTCAGTCATGCTTTATCAAACTATTGCAGAGTGTTGGTGAATAATATCGATGAAGCGGTATTAGCCTGTATGACTAATTTCGGAAAGTCGAAATTTAAATTCTATTTATTTGGAATAGCATCCAGATTATTAAAACGGGAAATTTATAAATCAGGATTATTTAATGGTTAAAAGAATATGAAATTGGTTAACAACTATCATGTAAAAGCTGATATTTTGGATAGAACTGAGCTATATGTTTTTAGAAAAATACTAAACCGATTACCTGAAAACCAGCGTGAAATTTTTGTCCTTTTTGAAATAAATGACATGTCGTTAAACGAAATATCAGAAATAGAAAACATTCCATGATCAACCGTCAAAGCCAGACTAGGCAGGGCACGACAAGCCTTAGCTGAAATATATAGAGATAGTTCTTAATTAATAGAATTATGCAAGAAGAAAATTCAAAAGGTTTAGAAAATCTTATTAAAAATATAAAAGCACAATTGCCCTTAATTCATATTGAAGGAATAGAAAGTATGAGCAAAGGGTTTTTCTCAACTTCAACGGCATTATTTCAAAATTGGATAAAGCCTGTTGGGATAGCATTTGTTGGAGTAGTAATAGTTTTAACTACTTTTTTTTAGTAAATAAAAGTATAACTGGTGGGGGTGAAATTGTGAAAAGTATATCTTCAACAATTCCAGCGAATAACTCTAATACAACCATAACTAACACTTTGGAAGTAAATCAACCTTTTTGCTAATTTCTTTGGGAAATAATCCTGAAAAGAACGAAACCAAACTCGTTTATAAAAAAATAAACTAGATATCGAAACGATTAATACTCCAATAAAATATAAACTTCAATCTGCAGACAGTTCAGTTTTAAATTTCCTAAGTGCACAAATGCAATCCTTTGAAATAGACCCAATGAGAGATACTGTGATTATAGGAAAAATGGGAACTAAAGTTGTTTTTCATAAAGCTTGTTTTGAAGATATGAATGGCAAAGTAGCCAAATCAAATGTAAACATTACCCTGAAATAATGTTACAATTACCCTGATATGGTAAAGGAAAATCTCAACACCCATTGTGATAGTGGCTATTTGGAAAGTAAAGAAATGATTTGGGTAGAAGCCAATGCCGAAGAAAAAAAATTAAAGCTGAGAGAAGGATTTGATATACCCATAGATTTTGCAAACAATAATACCGATGATTACAATCTGTATTATGCAAATGATGATAAATATAGCCAAGCCAATTGGCATTTGGATTCTTTGGGTAAAGTTCCCAATCCCGTTATTATCCCTAATTCGGGCAGATATTGGGATATTACTTTTAATTATTTTATGGATAATTATAAGTTGAATAAATTCATAATGCTGGGGATATATGAAAAAAGTTGGAGCTTGCATTTCACATCTACCGATACCAAAATGTTTGGATTTACAGCATTTACATCGGCTAATATGTATCTCAATTTAGCTTGTATAGAATTCAGATATTTATGTTCTGATATATATAATATAAGGTAGTGCCTAATATCAAACATTCAAGTTGGGTTACTGATTTTGGATTTTCGTGTATTTCACGAGATAGCTTAAATATATGGTTGGCTAAAGATTCAATTCAAAAGAAAATAAATAAAGCCATTTTTGGCGTTAATATGAGGAGTCCATTTTTTGCTTCAATAATTGGATTGATTAATTGTGACCACCTTATAAATAGAGGATTAGTAAACAGGGACAAGCAAGTTATTACATTTTCTAATTACCCAAAAGATGATTATACCAAAACTTATTTATTGTTAATAAACAAATAGGCAATTGCCACTCCCGGCAGGAGTGATGAAGAGCCTGTTTTTAAAATCTACCCCTCAATGCCGAAGCTACGTTGTTTTCATACAAATTAGTGAACGGAAAAATTTCATATTTTCAAATGGATATTAATACTTCCACATATATAATTTCACTTGGATCTTATGAACCATTAAAAGATGTAGATGATTTGATTGGTAAAATAGATATGGTTACAAGCCCATATTTGAATTGAGGATTTTTATTATTTATTTAATTTTTAAAAAACGGCCACTTTCACAAGCAGCCGTAATAAATATAGACTAAAAAGTATAAAAATCGATTTAGTTATAGTCCAG
>CANMPY010000119.1 GCA_947499775.1 Bacteroidota bacterium
ATGGCATTGGAATACGCTTTATTGTGCAATTTTACCCTTAATTTATCCATATGATCGTTGCATTGAACCATATATTTACTATCGGGATAATTATTAATAAATAATTGAAATTGTTTTATGGCGTTGTTAGTAATTGACTGATCGAGATAGGGTGGGTATGATTTATAAAATTCACATATACAATGCATAAATGCGCATTCTTCAACACGTGAACTTGTAGTGTAAAGCTGTGCAAAATTGTCGAAATGATAACTCGCCAATAAATAATCGTGAAGCTTATAATGGCTGTAGGCTAACATATAATATATATCTTCAGCTTCTTTCTTTCCTTTGTATTGAGGGTATATTTCCTCCAGTAGGGGCTGCGCTTTAGCAAATTTAGCTTTATCATAAAACTTCTTAGCGTATTCAAGTTTTTTTACCAAACTCCCTTTGCGCGACACATAGTTATAGCTCTCTTTGCAAGAGAACAATACTGACAAGACTAAAAAACACAGAAATACCTTTCGCATCAAGCCCGCAAATTTAATGAAAATATTCATTTTTATGGCAAAACGATATCAACTTAAAGTAAGTTACAGTGTTTATAGGTTTTTCATTAAAGAAAAAGTGAATTGTTTTATGGTATGGCCTTTCAAAATTTAAAATAACTTTGCGCCACTAAAGTCATGTCACGATTTAATTCAGCTGCTAAAATGGAAGAAGACTTGCCAAAAGCAAGGTTTTCGAAAGAAAATATCCAAGACACTTTTTTTATTTTTTCCTTTGTTAAACCCTACCGAACCAAATTTATTATTGGCCTATTTTTTTTGGCCATTACAAGTGGGCTTTCGTTGCTTTTTCCTACATTATTAGGCGATTTAATCAATATTGCTGTTCATGGAAAAGCCTCTAAATATTTTGGATCAAGTTTGAAAAGTGTATTTACAGTATTAGGGTGTTTGATATTTAGCGTTTCTGTTTTGGCCTTGTTTCGCATCAAATGGTTTGCCGAAGTTGGCGAAAAAGCTGTAGCTGATATTCGTAAAAAATTGTATGAAAAAATAATATCCCTTCCGGTTGATTTTTTCTACCAAAACAGGGTGGGAGAGCTTATTAGCCGAATATCAAACGATCTTTCACAAATACAAGATACCATTAGTACCATCTTGTCTAATGTTATCCGACAAACTATTATTTTAATAGGAGGGGTTAGTTATGTTTTAATGGTTTTTCCTGATTTGGCCTTATGGTTTTTAAGTGTTGTGCCTGTAATTATTGCTTTTGCCTTTTATTTTGGAAAAAAAATAAAACAAAATGCACGAAAAACACAAGATGCCTTAGCCAAAACATCTATTGTTTTGGAAGAATCGCTTCAGGGTATTAGCAGTGTAAAATCGTTTACAAATGAAAAATTTGAAATTGCAAGGTATTCAAAAGGGCTGAAAGGGGTTGTAGATTTAGCTATTCGCAATGCAGGTTTTAGAGGGGCTTTTGCTGGAACAGTCATGTTTTTGATGTTTGGAGCTATTACGTTGGTGCTTTGGGTGGGATTAAACAAAGTTCAACTCGGATTAATGGAAATTGGAACACTTAATAAATTTGTATTTTTTAGCATGTTTATAGCTGGATCATTAGCTGGTTTTGCTGAAAATTACACCCAACTTCAAAAATCGATTGGGGCAACTCAAAGGGTAAAAGAAATATTAAATGAAATATCAGAAGTAGTTATTCATAAAGATGTAGAACCAAAAAAACCTGAATTTAAACATTCTATTGTGTTTAAAAATATTCAATTCGTGTATCCTTCAAGGCCTAATCAAACGGTAATAAATAACTTAGACTTAACTATCGAAAAAGGAAAGCAAATTGCAATTGTAGGCCCAAGTGGAATGGGGAAATCAACCATTGCAAGTTTACTTCTTAAGTTTTATGAACCAACAACTGGCTCAATTGAATTGGATGGCGTTAATATTAACTCATTTGACCCAACAGCATATCGCAAATTATTCGCCTTTGTTCCTCAAGAAATATTATTATTTGGCGGAAGTATCAAAGAAAATATTGCTTATGCAAAACCTATGGCTACCGATGACGAAATAATTTTGGCCGCTAAAACTGCCAATGCACATGAATTTATTAAAGGATTTAGTGAGGGCTACGAAACCTTAGTAGGAGATAGAGGTGTTAAGCTTTCAGGTGGGCAAAGGCAGCGTATAGCATTGGCCCGTGCTGTGCTTAAAAATCCAGACATATTAATTTTAGATGAGGCCACAAGCAGTTTAGACAGCCATAGCGAACAATTGGTTCAAGATGCCTTAGAAAAATTGTTGCTAAATAGAACGTCAATTGTAATTGCTCATAGGCTCAGTACAATCAAAAACGCCGATTTAATTATTGTATTGGATCATGGAACAATAGCCGAAAAAGGCACTCACTTGCAATTAATGACTATAAAGAATGGAATATATAAAAATTATTATACCATTCAGGCTATGGAGAAGCGAGCTGAAATAGACGAATAGATTATAAATTTGAATTTAATTTTTATAAAAAAATACTAGGGTAAACATTTCATGGTTTTGCGTTTGATACCAATACGCCCTTTGTCAATTATTTTTTGCAAATAATCGGGAGCATATGGAACTTTACATGATGTTTTACCCATAAAAACAGTAAGTTTCCCATTCGCTTTAGCCACAGCCATTGCATCAATAGTAAGTTCAGCAACGCTTGTTCCTAATGAAATAACAAATCCATTCATAGCGTACTTAACGCTGTTTTGTTCGTGGGCTATCGTTTTATTAACACGTTCCAAAAGCTTTTTATATACGTTTAAATTCAATTCATGGTCAGGTTTCATGGTTACCCATGCTGATAAGGTATTCCATCCCGAACATGCAATTAATTCGCTTTCTGAATCAATCCAAGTTAAAGCCATTTCTTCTCCAAAAATACTTTCAGAAGCTACCCAAGGAACGGTACAATTCGAAATTAATGACCAACCTGAATTTTCAACCCATTTTTGAATTTCGCCTTTAGTCATTTTGTTTCCATCGGCAATCAACCCAGCCAAATATTTAGCATCCGATATACCCGAATCGAACAGTTGCAAAGCGAGCAACTGATTATGCTTTATTTTCTTAATAATGGCCTTCATATCGCCAATGCGAACACCCCAAACGGGTTCGATAGCGCCATGATTTAATAACGTATTTTTAATTCCCGGATCGCTTAATACTTTTAATTCCGATAATACGTCTTCTAAATTCATTCTGCAATTACATTAAAATTCATTTAAAATTCAAAACATAATTTTATAGGTTTGTATCCTAATGGATTTAATAAAACAGCTTCTCGATAATTCTATTGAACTAACTCAATTTTTGCAGCGCTTAACAGATGAACAAGTAAACAATAAGCAATCAAGCGATAAGTGGAGTATTATAGATTGCATGGAGCATGTATTTATTACTGAAAAAGGCATTTATAAGCTACTAACACAACCTCTTTTATTTAATGATACTCCAAGTGTGGGTTTGGGTAGAATAGATGAATTTAGAAAAGGGAAATTTATGGCCCCTGAATTTACCGTTCCAAAAGGGAGATATAAATCGTTAGATGCTTTATTAGTTGATTTCTTGCAGCAGAGAATGCGCATTACACATTTTTGTATTTCAGAGGATGCGTTTGCCGAAATAGTAACCTATCCACATCCAATAATAGGCCCGCTATCGAAAAAGGAATGGGTTATTTTCATGCGCGAACATGCCTACAAGCACTTATTACAAATGAAAAATTTAGTTTAGGCCATTTTTTTATAAAAAAATTTAGAAAACTCCTTAATCAATTCACAATAAAGCTCACTTTAAGTCGTCATTATTGCGCTTTACTCCTCAATCTTTTTTCTTATTTTTGCTGCTATTATTTTAATAGAATGGATTTATTTGAGAAACGAATTAATAATATGGGGCCATTAGGCAGCCATGCAAAAGAAGCACATGGATATTATACCTTCCCAAAACTTGAAGGTGAAATTTCACCGAATATGAATTTTAGGGGAAGTTCAAAATTAGTTTGGAGTTTGAACAATTATTTAGGACTTGCTAATCATCCTGAAGTTAGAAAAGCGGATACTGAAGCAACCCTAGAATATGGCTTAGCCTACCCAATGGGGGCAAGGATGATGAGTGGAAATAGTACAATCCACGAACAACTTGAATCTGAATTGGCGGCCTTTGTTTCAAAGGAAGATTGTATATTAATAAATTTTGGATACCAGGGAATTCTTTCAGCAATTGATGCATTGGTTGATAGGCATGATGTAATTGTATATGATGCCGAATCGCATGCATGCATTGTTGATGGCGTTCGCTTGCATCAAGGTAAGCGTTTTGTTTACCCACACAATAACTTAGAAAACCTTGAAAAACAATTGCAACGCGCCACAAATCTTGTAAACGGTACTCCAGGTGCGATTCTCGTTATTACCGAAGGTGTATTTGGGATGAGCGGCAATCAAGGAAGTTTAAAAGAAATTATTGAACTTAAGAAAAAATATAATTTTAAGCTTTTGGTCGACGATGCACATGGGTTTGGTACAATGGGTAAAACCGGTGCAGGAACAGGTGAGGAGCAAGGATGTCAGGATGGAATAGATTTGTATTTTTCTACTTTTGCAAAGTCAATGGCTAGTATAGGTGCTTTTATTGGTGGCAACAAAACTATAATTGATTATTTGCGCTACAACATGCGTAGTCAGATATACGCTAAATCATTGCCAATGCCGCTGGTTATTGGCGCTATTAAAAGATTGGAATTGTTGCGTACTAATCCCGAGTTGAAAGATAACTTATGGAAAATTGTAAATGCATTGCAAGGCGGATTGCGCCAAGCAGGTTTTAATATTGGTACAACTCAGAGCCCGGTAACCCCTGTTTTATTATCGGGTAGCGTTGGAGAAGCAACCCACCTTACACTAGATTTGCGTGAAAACTACAATATTTTTTGTTCTATTGTAATGTACCCTGTTGTGCCAAAAGGAATAATAATGCTTCGTTTAATACCTACAGCGGTTCATAGTTTAGAGGAGGTTACTCGAACAATTCAAGCATTTAAAGAGATTAAAGTAAAATTAGAGGCTGGTCAATATAATTTTCAAGAATTAGCAAGTTTTAATTAGAATTAACGATGAACTGATATGTCATCGTTTACTCAATTTTTTAACTCACATTTAAACTTCACCACCCGTGAAAAAGCGGGAATTATAGGGCTATTAATTCTAATGGCCCTATTTTATTTTCTGCCCAAATTCCTATTTAAAGAACACGATTATTCCAAAGAATTAAAAGCTTTCGAAAAGGAAATTGCTCAGCTTGATAGCAGTAGTCTTGAAATGCCAAGTAATAATGGTAGTCAAAAGTTTAGCAAAAATGTAAAATCGTGGAAACCCTTTTATTTTGATCCAAACACAGTTGACTTCCATCGACTAGAAAATTTTGGATTCCCACCTTATTTAATAGCACGCATTACTAAATATAGGTTAGCAGGCGCTAAATTTTATAAAAAAGAAGATTTGTTAAAGGTATATGGCCTTAACAAAGACCTCTATATATTAATTGAACCCTTTATGGTTTTTGAAAAGCCTTTGAATCGTACAATACATCATGATACTAGCAGAAAAAACCATTCAAATTCTAAAACCATTCGATTAGTAGATTTAAATACAGCAGATTCTTTAGCCTTGATTGAAATAAATGGAATTGGCCCTTACCTAAGTTCAAAAATTTTAGCCTACAGAAACGCTTTGAGGGGATTTGTATCTATTGATCAACTGTATGAAATATATACCATTAAGCCCGATCAAATTGAACGTATAAAAATGTATATCACTATAGATAAAAATAGAATTAAACGTTTAAATGTTAATACGGCCGATTATTCGGAGCTTAATAGTCATCCTTATCTTTCGAGCAAAGAGGCTAATGCAATTATTAATTACCGAAAGCAACATGGCAATTATACATCGAATTTGGATTTAGAAAAGGTGATTGTATTAAGCAAAGAATCATTGCGAAAACTCGAAATGTATCTGGCATTTTAATTTGTGAATTGCGCTTAAAAACTAACAGTATATTACTTGCAATTTCTTAGCAAATATTTTAAGTAGCTATTATGTATTTAACGGTATTTTAAATCTTTTAAGGACTAATTTTATGTCAGCTATCAGCTAGATGTTAGCCTAGAAAACGTATTTTATGATGTAGATATAGCGTATGAAGATTTATACATTATTGTAATTTTAAGAAATAGTTATAGATTGCCC